>SBBP01000140.1 GCA_005239655.1 Candidatus Microgenomatus auricola
ATGGTATGTTGTAACCCTTCCTCAAATGACATTTGTGGCCGCCAATCAAGCTCGAGACGTAATTTGCTTGAATTCGTTGCATACCGGTGGTCTTGCCCAGGTCGATCTTTACCGAACGTAATCAATTCGGGATCGGCATCCATATATTTCACAATTGCTTTGGCAAGATCCACAACGCTGCGACGTTTCCCTGTACCGACATTATACACTTCACCGTCAGAGCCGTTCCGCAAAATGACATCAATCGCACGACAGTGATCGTGTGCGTAAATCCATTCACGAATTTGACGGCCTGTGCCATGCACAGTCACTGGTTTTTTCTCTAAAATGTTGGTGATAAACAATGGAATCACTTTTTCAGGATGTTGGTAGGGACCGTAAAAATTGCAACTGTGTGTGACAATTACTGGCGTTTGATAGCTTGCCCAGTACGAACGACAGAGGTGATCGGCTCCGGCCTTCGAAGCTGAATAGGGGTTGTTTGGCTTGAAGGGGGAATCCTCAAAAAATTCGCCCTGCTCCACACTTCCATACACTTCATCGGTCGAAATGTGTATCATACGTGGAATCTTGTGCGTTCGGACTGCCTCGAGCAAGTTGTGTGTACCAATAATGTCTGTTTCCAAAAACGCTTTTGGATACATGATTGAACGATCGACATGAGTCTCTGCGGCGTAATTGATGATTGCATCGATCTTGTGCGTTGTGATCACTTCCTCAACCAGCTTCTCATCAGCAATATCGCCTTTGACAAAGGTGTAGTTGTGATGTGAGGCGAGGTCTTTGAGGTTGTCGGGATTGCCAGCGTAGGTCAGTTTATCCAGGTTGACGATGCGGTCGTTGGGATACATCTCGAGCTGGTATCGAACCATGTTCGAGCCCATAAATCCCATTCCGCCGGTGATGAGTATGTTCATAGTTGTTCAGGAGTCTTTCTCAAGTTACAGTATTACGTCCCAATGTGCCACGATGTCAAGTACTCACGCTGTTGGCGAGTGAGACTGTCGATTGAGAGGTGCATTGTCGCGAGCTTGAGTTTTGCAATATGGTCATCGACACTATCTGGTAGTGCGTAGACTCGTTTCTGTAATTTTCTGTAATTTTTTGCAATGTACTCTGCCGCAAGTGCTTGATTTGCAAAACTCATATCCATAACAGACGCTGGATGACCCTCGGCAGATGCAAGGTTAATGAGTCTCCCCTCACCCAACACGCGAATACGTTTCCCACTTTTGAGAATATACTCAATGGTGTACGGCCGTACTTGTTTTCGCGAAACGGCCATTGCGCGCAATGCCTTCAGATTGATTTCGACATCGAAGTGTCCAGAGTTACAGACAACCGCACGATCTTTCATTTTCAGAAAGTGGTGTTTGTCAATCACGTGAATGTTACCGGTGAGTGTGACAATGATATCTGCGTGTACAACTGCCTTGATCATCGGCATAACCGTAAATCCATCCATCGTGGCCTCAAGTGCACGCAAGGCGTCGACTTCAGTCACAACCACGCGAGCACCCATTCCACGCGCACGTGTCGCAACCCCGCGCCCGCACCATCCGTACCCAGCGATGACAACCACTTTACCGGCGATAAGGGTGTTTGTCGCGCGTAAGATACCATCAATAGTGGATTGACCCGTACCATAACGATTGTCAAACATGTGCTTTGTTTTCGAGTCATTCACTGCAATTGCGGGAAAAAGTAATGCTGCAGATTTTTCCATGGCTTTTAAACGGATGACACCTGTTGTTGTCTCTTCGGTTGAGCCGAGAACTTCAGGAGCGAGTGATTTACACTTTCCATGCAGCAAGGAAACCAAATCTGCGCCGTCATCCATTGTGATGTGCGGTTTCGTTTTGAGCGCGGCATGTAAATGACGATAGTAGGTATTCCGATTTTCGCCTTTGATCGCGAATACAGGAATCTTATCGTATTTCACTAGTGCGGCCGCAAGATCATCTTGCGTACTGAGCGGATTGGAAGCCACAACAGTCACGTCAGCTCCACCGGCTTTGAGCGTTTTGGCAAGGACACCGGTCTCAGTTGTCACATGCAGACACGCAGCGACACGTAGGCCTCTGAGCGGTTTTTCATCTGCAAATCGCTTCCGGATTATGCGCAGCACATCCATTTGCGACTCGGCCCACTCCATGCGACGCTTTCCAGAAGTCGCAAGCGAGAGATCAGCTACATCATACTTCATTTTGGTTTTCTCTAGTAAAAATAATTTAGATTGGACAATTTTCGTTGAAATTCTCCTGATAACGCTTTGCAAATTGATCGTGTGTGTAGTGGTGCTCTTGTGTACCATAGACTTCAACCGCATAGGCGGCTGCGACTGCACCAAGTCTGCCGAGTTGCTCCACCGAACAGTTGCGACTCATACCGGTCAGCACACCTGCACGAAAGGCATCACCTGCACCTGTCGGATCGACAACGTCATTCACTCGACATGCCGCGACAGATACACGATCTTGCTGCGTGCAGATTGTCGAACCTTTGCTGCCGAGCGTTGTGATGAGCATGCCTACCTGTGATTGTATCTCCTTCTCCGCGAGTCCTGTGCGGTTCATGATCATCTGCAGTTCGTAGTCATTCGTGATAAAGACGTCTGCCCCACTGATCAATGTGCGCAGTTCGTCCGGAGTGAGGAAGGGAATCGTCTGACCGGGATCAAAGACATATGGAATGCCCATCTGCTTACATCCCTCACGGTAACGAAGCATGTCTGCTTTATTTCCAGCTGAAAGCACGACGATTGTCTTGTCTGACTGCTGCATGCTCGAAAGTTGAAACGTCGTTTCGCGAGCCATTGCGCCCATGTAGAATGCGGTAATCTGGTTGTCTGCTCTGTCGGTCATGATGTTGGCAACGGCAGTGAGCACATCGGAGTGCATTTCGATATCATCTGTTGCGAGACCTCGTGCCAGTAGCGCTGCGAGATAGACTTCGGCATCACTGCCAACTGCGGCGACAATCCGAGGCATCTCACCCAGCAAACAAAGACTGTACGCAATGTTGCCTGCCGTTCCACCGTGTTTTTCTGTGAGCGTTTCAATATTGAACGATACATTCAGACTGTGAATTTTGTCTGGAAGAATATGCTCGCCAAACAACCCTGGAAAATCCATAATACGATCAAATGCCAGCGACCCCGTGAGAATGATATTCATGCGCGTGTTCGATGAATGAAGAAGGAAAAAACCGCAAGTAGTATAACAGTCCAAAGAAAGAAATCAAGACGGATCACCGCAGATACCATTCCGGGAAACAGCAATTCCAACAGCAACGCGATCAAGTACCACACGAGGAAAATGCGAAATGCGGTTGGAACAAGAATGCTGGTCAGGTGTCGAAGCATAGAGTTATTGAAAAAAACGTTTGCGGAGTCGGTTCACCAGTGGCTCACGTGTGAAGACAAATTGAATGTCACGCACGGCGAGCAAAAAACGCTCACGATCGAGGCCTGGCGCGGAAAGGACAAATGTGAGGTGTTTGCGATCGCCGGACACACCGTCAAGAGTGAGCGTGCGTGACTGTGTTGAGATCGTTCGTGCCGTTTGCGGCGATGTATAGTTGCGATAGAGAATGGAGCCCAGCTCATCAATCTCGGTTCGCTCGTTTATATATTCTGTGTTTTTGTTTGGATCAAAAAACTGATCGCTTGCAAAGGCAAAAAATCCTTTTGCATCCAAGATCAGGTCGTTGACTGGTAGTGTGATTGTTTCAACAACGGACCAGTCCGTATTCTCTGATAGCCACACATGTGGTGAATGAACTGTTTCAATGGGAACCGTCGCTTCTCCAATGACGACAGTCTGTAAACCGTTCGGATGGTCAGTTTGCAGTGTGAGTTTCCGACCGGAGAATTGGAGGGCGGTTGGGCTCGTTGCAGTTTCAGGAAAGACAGAGCGGTATTCTTCGTTGTTCATGATATACAGATGGTTGACCACAACAAGCTTGTGCTGATCTGACCGAATTTGTTCAATCACGATATCGTTTGTTGTCGTCATGTCGATACGATAGGCTCCTTCAGGAAGATTCGGAACATCGACAATGATCGTTTGGCGACTGCTGAGCACACTTGTCGCTTCTGTAATGCCATCGTCTGGCAAAAGTTGATCAAAAACAGGTGTATCGCCTTGGTATACCGCAACACGAACGTCATCAACATTAAATTCACGATTCATATCAACAATATCAAACTCGATATGGAGCGTTTCGTCTTTGATGTATGTCACAAAGTCGTGTGGACCACGCAGCTGTCGATCAATGGTGATTCCTCCATCCTCTGCGCTGTACGCTGGATCGTGATAGTCGATGGCCAACACATACTGATAGGTCGCAATGTGATGTTCAGGAGGGGATGCGAGAAATTCCTCAACTGATGAGTAGAGAGGCTCACGTTGTAACAATACAATCCCGTCGTTCGTTTCGGTGCGATTCCACGTGAGCAGCGCCTCGTCGATCACGCGATTTTCTAGTGGCTGCAGTGCGACTGCCCATGGCTCACGAGATGTCACCAAGCCAAACTCTAGAATGGATTGGTCCGGATTGAAGTACTCCATGGTCACATCCACGGTGTCAAACGAACGTGGAACATCAACATCCATGTAGACTGGCTCACCAACAATGCGCTGGTAGACTTCGGCTGTGCGCAGATTCTGTTCGCGATCCAGTGCGCGGCCTCGTGGATAAAATTCAGACACCATCGGTGATTCGCCGCGAAAATCGTAGTGAACCGTGAGAGTTCCGGAAAGCGAAAAATAGCGAGCGAACGCCCAGAGGAATACGGCGATCGGGATCAAAAAAATGATAGCCTTTGCAACTGGAATAACCTGTACTGGGTTGTGTGGACGCATTTCGTATGGCAGTATACCCAACCTTGACTGCATTTGACAATATTGGCATAGTAGTCGTGCTGTGAAGATAAAAAATGATATGCAGATATTGGTGACCGGTGCAGCCGGTTTTATTGGGTCACATGTTGTTGACGGTCTTCTCGAGAATGGTCACAGGGTTGTCGCTGTCGACAATTTTTCAGATTACTACAACCCTGAGTTCAAGCGGCAAAATGTGGCTTCAGCGTCTGGCAATGATCAGTACACTCTCATTGAAGCCGATATCACCGACGTACTGGCAATGCGCCAACTGTTTCAAGCGCATAAAATTCAGATGGTGTTCCACCTCGCTGCTCAAGCTGGTGTGCGCATTTCAATCAAAAAACCGTTGCTCTGTCAGAAAAACAATGTTGAGGGAACGTATCTGCTGTTTGAACTGGCCCGCGAGTTTGGCGTACAGGACATCGTATTTGCATCATCGTCATCAGTGTATGGCAACCAGGAAAAAACACCGTTCTCTGAAGACGATTCGGTCGACCATCCCATTTCACCCTATGCTGCATCCAAAAAAGCTTGTGAGCTGATCGCCTATACCTACCACCATTTGTATCACATGAATATGATCGGCTTGCGATTCTTCACCGTGTATGGTGAACGTGGGCGACCAGACATGTCGCCATATCTTTTTGCCGATGCGATTTTGCATGACCGTCCGATCACTCGTTTTGGGGACGGTTCGATGCAGCGTGATTTTACGTACATCGACGACATTGTTTCTGGAGTCGTTGCCTGCACTGAGCGAAAGCTGGGATACGAGATCATTAACCTGGGTAATGCACATCCAGTCACACTGAATGAATACATTGCGACGTTTGAACGCGTGACTGGGAAGAAGGCGATCATTGAGGAAAAACCGGTCCCACTTGGCGATGTGCGCCGTACTGCAGCTGATGTACGTAAAGCAAAGCGTCTTCTTGGCTGGGAACCAACGACATCGCTGGAGGTAGGACTTACAAAATTTGTCCACTGGTTTAAAGCAAACCGCATGTAACGTTATGAAATACTCTGTCATCATTCCTGTGCACAATGAAGAACAAAATGTGGCGCCATTGCATCACGACGTTCTACACACCATGCAACAACTTGGCGAACCATTTGAAATTATTTTTGTTGATGATGGCAGCCACGATGGCACTGTCGCCAGATTACAGGAGCTATCACCGATTACAATCATTCAATTGCGCAAAAATTTTGGACAGACCGCTGCACTGGATGCTGGTATTAAACACGCAACCGGTGAAGTGATTATTACTCTTGATGGCGACGGTCAGAATCCGCCAAAAGAAATTCCAAAACTATTGAACGTGATGCAGACCGGCAACTATGATGTGGTGTCTGGCTGGAGAAGGAAACGCCAAGACCCACTAGCGAAGCGATTGATCTCTCGTGGAGCACATGCCTTGCGTGGTGTCTTTGTCAGAGATCACATTCACGATTCAGGATGTTCACTCAAAGTCTACAAACGCGTCTGCTTTGAGCATCTGGACTTGTTTGGTGAAATGCACCGCTTCATCCCGGCAATGCTCGGCTGGTCCGGGTTTACGGTTGGCGAAGTGGAGGTGGAGCATCATCAGCGCCGCTTTGGAACAACGAAATACAATTGGAAACGTGTCATTAAGGGTTTTGTTGACATGCTTGGTATTTGGTTTTGGCGCAAGTATGCGAACCGCCCGTTACACCTGTTTGGAGCGCTGAGTTTCTTCCTGACAGGAATTGGCGGAGTGCTTCTGCTCTGGCTTTTTATCAAGCGAATCATCCTGCAGATTTCACTCGCGAACAGCAATTTGCCTCTGCTGTCTGTGTTACTCATCATTTTGGGTATTCAGTTTTTTGTCTCCGGAATCATCATTGACCTCAGTGTCAAACAGTATTTTAGCAACGGTCGCAGGTATTACTCAATTAAACAGGTTGATCGCCGTTAGATGATTAGCTATGCACATTCTGACGATCAACCATGAGTATCCACCTCTTGGGGGTGGTGGAGGTGCTGCGCACAAGGAGTTGATTGATGAATGGATCGCCGAGCATGATGTGCATCTCGTGACATCGCGTTTTCGTGAACTACCACCATCCGAAATGCATGGTCGGTTGCGCATGGCGCGAGTCCACACGCTGCGAACGAAACAAGCGACGACGCATGGTCTTGCGCTGCTCCTTTTTCCCCTCATGGCAATGTGGCAACTCTGGAAATACCGACGAGAAGACTACGATGTCTGTAATGCGCAATTTGCTGTTCCAGCAGGTATTGCCGGTGTGTACGCGAAGCGTCTTTTTGGAATACCTCTTGTGGTGTCAATTCATGGTGGAGATATTTACGATCCTTCAAAGCGGTTTTCTCCTCACCGGTGGGCGCTGACACGTGCAGTCGTTCGTTGGGTCTTGCGTTCTGCTGATGCCATCATCGCACAATCACAGAATACTGTTGAAAACGCAAAACGACTGTACGGGATAGACACACGGATTCATATTCTTCCGCTCCCATACTCTTTGCATGCACTGCAACCTCGAAAAAAAAACAACACCTATACCTACGTTGGTTTAGGGCGTCTTGTGAAGCGAAAAGCATTTGATGATCTCATCGCTGCGTTTGCAACTGTGCACGCACACTTTCCTGCAACACGGCTAGTCATTATTGGCGAAGGACCAGAGCGTGCACATTTAGAAGCGTGTATCGCAAACCACCGTGTCACCGAATCTGTGACACTCATGGGCCGCGTCTCTGAGGAAGAAAAATTCCGTATCCTGCAGGAGAGTCACTGTTTCGTTCTCTCTTCGCTGCACGAAGGATATGGCGTGATGCTGCAGGAGGCAATTGAATGCGAACTTCCAATTGTGTCGACAAACCATGGTGGACAAACAGATTTTTTACGCAACGAGCAAAATGCCTTGCTGGTCGACCCGCAGAACCCTGCGCAGCTTGCTCAAGCCATGGCGCGTTACTACCGCGATGCGAATCTTGCTCGAAAAATGTCTCTTGCCTCTCTTCAAGCGCTACGCATCTTCAATCCGAACGTTATCGCTCAAACGTACATCACCATTTTCCAAAATCTCTGCGTTCGACATTCATGAGTTCACAGACTTTTTGCACACAAGACGTTCAAATTTTTGTGTTGTCAGAATTGGCGCACAGGAATGAAATACATTCTCTAATTGATCGCGACCGTCTGATCCTTTTCGCACATCAATGATGAGAGTTCCGTGAGGAGAGAGAATACGATTAACCTCTTGGAGATATATTGAAACCGGGTAATGAAATCCCCACGAGATGAGAGAAACAACGATATCAACTGGTGTGCTGATCGCAATCGTGAATTGGTCATTCGCTTCGTGCAGATGCACATGTGACTCCGGGACAGCATTTTGTACAAGTATGTCCTTCGCAAGACTCAGTGAATTGTAAAATGAGCCAACAGGATGTAAGTGGTAGTGGATGGAATCATCGACTGCTGTTTTATCGAGAAGGTGCATCTCAACACGATGACCAAAGTGGCGACTCAAAAATACATCAACACCACCAAGACCTGCACCGATGTCCAATATGCTGCTGACATTTTCTGGAAGAGATGACGAAAGCATTTGGTATTCCTGCTCCATGTCTTTCCAAAACGCCTGTTCAATCTCTTTTGAAAAATGTTTTGCTTTTTGCATGACGCTCCACTTGTACAGCGGGGACGCGTAACCGAGGACGGTGAAAAAATAGTACAGTGGATGTGGGAGCACATAGTGAGTACGCTGGTACAGCGCGTACGGAATTGCGGTCTCTGGGAGCGTGAGTTCTGGGGCGTTAACCATAGAGTAAAATGATCATTGATTATCAAGGAAAGAATACCTAAAAAGAGCGGATATGAGCAAGCGGCTTCGGAGCCATACGACTCTTTATTTTCTCTTGAGGATATGATATGCTCTTTTTCATGTCTGGAAAAGTCGCTATTATTATTCTGAATTGGAATGGCAAAGATCTCCTGAATGAGTGTATCTCCGCTGTGCTGAAACAAGAGTATACACCATTTGACACGTATGTAGTTGACAATGGTTCAACCGATGGATCAGTAGAATACATTCGCACTGCATTTCCACAGATGAGTCATCTTATCGCGCTGGATCGAAATACCGGGTATGCAACTGGGAATAACGCCGGGATACAAGAGGCACTCAAGGATCCAGACGTGCAGTACATTGTGACACTGAATAATGACACAATTGTTCAACCCAAATGGCTGTCTGCTCTAGTTGAAGCAGCGAAATCAGATGTGACGGTCGGCATGGTATCGAGTAAGGCACTCTTTCCTGATGGCACGATTCAGTCTGTTGGTTTAGCGCTGGAACGCGACTTAATGGGCGACAAGATGGGAGGACTCTCGCTTGGGTACAACATGCCGGGGACGGCGTTTTCACAGCAGAAGGAAATTTTTGCTCCGTCTGGTGTATCTGCACTCTTCAAGCGGGAAGTGCTTGAACGTGTCGGCATGTTTGATGATGACTTTTTTGCGTATGCCGAGGATGTCGATCTTGGATTTCGTGTGCGACTTGCCGGTTGGACCTGCGTCTATGCACCTGGCTCGCGTCTGACGCATTTGCACTCGCAGACGACTGGAGTAGCATCACCATTTAAAGCGTTTCATACGAAACGCAATAGGTATTTTGTCGCAGTAAAAAATTTTCCTCTCTCCATGCTGCTTTCTTTTCCTTTGCGTGATATACAATGGAATTTCTCGCAACTATTAAGCAGGGATACAGAAAGTTCTTCAAAACAACTTCAAAAAAATATTGGATTCTCCGGTATATGCACTCTTATGTTTCGAATGTATATCGATATCATTCGATACCTTCCTCGTATGATCAAGAAACGCAGAATGATTAAAAAAATACATACGCAAAAAAATAGCACTGTCCGTCAATGGTTTGTTCGATTTGCACGTAAAGCAATAGAGGCTGGTCAATGAGGGTTCTGATTGTCAATATCTATAACTATCTCAATAAAGGTGACGCCGCCATCGGTATTGGGATGCTACGAGAACTGCATGATGCATTTAATGTTGAACAGTTTTTTCTTTCTTCTAGCCATCATGATCAAGATCAACAATTCTACACCAGCGCTCACGAGTATCCTGTCGAGGTCGTAAATTCGCTCTTTCGCATTGTTCATCATCCTCATATTTTTTGGAAGCTCTGTAAAGTTGCTCTTTCGCTGATCATTATCTTTAGTCGGCTATGGAAGGTGCGCCCACTGCATCGCATTCAGTATATCCATGACATCAACCAATTGCTGACGTTCTACCAAACCGCTGATGTGGTTATTTCGTGTGGCGGAGGATACCTCTATACGAGCCATCCGTGGAAAGGTGTTCTGAATCTCGTCACGTATGGGTACTCTTTTCTCATCGCTCGCCTATTCCATAAACCAATTATTTTGTACGCACAATCCATAGGTCCATTCTTTTATCCATGGCACGCATCACTTGTGGCCTCCTTTTTGCGAAAGACGAACTTGATTTTAGTGCGTGAAAACATCTCCTATGAAATCGTCACGAAAATGTCATTGCTGACCCCAGTCGTTCTGACTGGAGATGCCGCATTTCTCTTACCGACTCATCCTGTTCCGGAGTACATACAACAACGTCTATCGATGCTCAGAACCCAGCAGCCAATTCTCGTTGGCATCACTGTCCGAGACTGGCTTCCGAAGGCTCAACAACATCTCTACGAACAACACATGATGGAGCTCATCGTCGCCCTCCATGCAGACTATCGAGCGCACATCATTTTTATTCCTCAGGTGATGGTGCCAAACGGTGATAATGACCTTGAAGTCGCGCATCGCATTTTTCGCTCGATGCCAGCCTCTGCTCGAGATGCGTTTTCTGTATGGGACGACGATCTCTCTCCGCAAATCATGAAAGGAATCATTGGTGAACTCGACTTTTTTATTGGTACACGTATGCATTCAAACATTTTTGCTCTGTCACGCGCTGTCCCAACCATTGCCATTGGTTACCTTCCAAAAACACGTGGAATCATGAGAGACTTGCACATGGAACATTTTGTCCTGAACATTGATGAGTGTACAGCAGCACGTGCGACAACACTTTTCAGACAACTCATGGAGCAAAAAGAGTCTATTCGCAGCGAACTCAAAGAGCGCATTCCGATCGTGGAACAGTCCGTGAGAAAAAACTCAATCGCCATCAAACAATACGTGTTCGACAACGTCAAATGAATATTCTTCTCGTTACACACAAGTTTGATATCCGTTCACTCAAGGGAACTGAGCGGCACTGCTGGGACCTTGCACAGGCACTGCGTCGCGCTGGGCACACAGTGACTCTGGTTGCAGGAATGCAAAATGCACGTGCTCAGAACGGCACGACCAGCGTCAGTCACATACGCGGCATCGACTGCTATTTCATTCGCACGCGATGGGGAACGATTGACCCAAGAGTCATGCGCAAACGTATCGACGAAGCCTTTGCAGACGTACTATCCAAAATACAAGCTGATGTTGTACACATTCATCACCTCGCTGGACTTTCTCTCGGCATCATCGAAGTCTGCGCGCGTCAATCCATTCCAACGGTGTTCACTGCGCACGATTACTGGATGCTCTGTCCAAGCTTTCAAGGCGTTCGTCACAGCAACGAACAACGAGCGTATGGATCGGAGTGCCGTCGCTGTTATGCGGATACTCTCGAGCAGAGTCTTGTTTCGCAAACCTTGGTTCCCAGAAAACTTGCCCCGGCGGTCGCGTGGTGTGTCACGCTCGCGCTTTCAAAATCATTTTTCGAAAAACGATCGCGCGCTATCTCACACGTGCTTCAGCAAGTTGACCATGTGATTGCACCTTCACGCTTCCTTGCTGAAAAGTTGAGCTCTGCTTTCCCTCTGCAGCGTACGACCGTATCTCTCAACGGAGTGGAGTGTTCGCAATTTACGCAAACCGTCAGCCATCCACATCCTGTACTGCGTTGTGGCTTTATTGGCTCATTGAACGCTCTCAAAGGTATTCAAGTGGTCATTGATGCATTTTGTCAATTACGCTCTCAACAAGTCGAATTACGGATTTTTGGACCATTCAATGAGCGCAACCCGTATCATCGTCACATCAAGCACCGTGCTCAATGTAATCCTCGCATTCGATTCCAGGGTTCACTCTCATTTGAACGCATTCATGAAGCGTATCAGGCCGTTGATCTTGTGATTGTGCCTTCACTGTGGTATGAAAATTGTCCTTTGGTCATCCAAGAAGCCTACGCCTCAGGGCGACCGGTCATCGCCTCGCATTATGGAGCACTGAAGGAGTTCATTCTGGAGGACATCAGTGGCAAAACATTCCCAGTTGGAGATGCTGACGCTCTTGCACATATCATCCGTTCTGTCTTAAAAACACCTGAGCTGCTCAATCGCTGGAAGCAACATCTCCCAAAGGTAAAGTCTATTGACGATCAACGCGCTGAATTTGAATTGTTGTATTCAGAACTGCTCGCAAAGCGAGCGAAGCGACGTGAACGTGTATAATAAAGAAATGAAAGCACGGCCTCACTGAGCACCGTGGTGACTGCAGCACCGATAATGCCGAAGAGCGGGATCGCGAGGGCATTCAAGAAGAGATTGGTCGCAGCAACAGTGCCCTGGATCCACGTGCGACCTTTTTGATCACCAATTGATGTTAGGACAGTCCCGTAGACATGCGAAGTGAATTTACACACAATGACCAAAGCGAGTATGCGTAGTACAGGGATTGATGGCTGTGAACCAGAGCCGTAGATGAGGCGGATGACAAACGGTGACGTGACAAAGAGTACAAGACTACAGAGGAGGCCGATACCGAACGAATAGAATGCATATCCTCGAGTAAATCGTTGAAACCCATGCGCGGTCTCTCTATGATAAAAACGTGTGAGCCGTGGGAGGAGTGATGTGGAAAAAACTGACGGAAGCAAAAAGAGTCCGGTGATAATACCGTACGCTGCGCTGTACCAGCCAGCTGCCTGTGCTCCGTACACTGCTCGTATAATCATCAGGTCTGCTTTAAAATAGATATACACAAATACTCCGCTCAGCGCGTACGGAAGAACATGACGTGTGAAACGAGCAGTTGCGGACAACGAAGGAATTCCATCTGTAAAATCCAACAGTCGTTTGCGGACGAGGGAGAGCGTGATGGCGACAGTGCCTAAAATAGCAACGCTGAGGAGAGCAACGATGGTGAGAAGAAATGAATGCAGAAAGAGAAGAACTCCTATCACTCCTACGACATTGACGCATGTGATCACTAATCGCAAAATGCACTCGTGTTTCATTTGCTCAATCGAACGGAGGAATGCAAATAAAAACAGTTGGAGATTCAAGAAAAAATTGTAGAGGAGCACGAACAAAAATGTGATCTGACCTGTCCAGGACAGTACGTCTTGAGCACGAAGAATCAGTGTGATCACAAAACTGCCAATCAGTAAAAATGTCGAGGAATACAGTTTTAATGCGCTAGAATTTCGAAAAAGACGAGGTACCGCAGATGTGTCAGTCGCAACTTCTCGCAGAACGTAGGTTTGCAGTCCAAAATCGAAACACAGAAGTAATGTTGAGGTCAACGCAATGAGAAAATTAAACTCTCCAAAGGTTCCAAACCCAAGCGTGCGGGCAATAAAAACGCCAATGATAAAAAGGCTCCCTTTTTCACCAACTTCTGCAATCATCAGCCAGGCGCTGTTTTTTTGAACACGTCGCAAATCTTCTTGCTTCATCTGGAACATCATAACAAGCGCTGGTCCAACTCACAAGCTCCAACAGCACATCATTGTCTGTCTGATTCGTGTGTGGTATAGTATGTGCGTTTTCTCCTATGAGACAGTCAGGAATTTTATTGCTCAAACGAACAGTCTACAGCATGGCAGTGACCTTCACATGCATTGGTCTACTTCTTGTTGTCCAGTTCGCTATTCTACGTTTTTGGACGTATGAGGCCGTAGTGTCGTTTGGACGTGCGGACACCGAGGAGAGCGGAAATAATGTATTCATTGAACCAAACTCGGTCACAAATGGTTCAGTATCCATGCCGACTGATGTGGCTGGTTCTCCGGCACGTATTTTTCAGGAAAAAGAAATGGACATTGTTTTTCATTCATCAATCAAGCCTCAAGATATTCGAATGATGCAGGTATCACTCCAGACGAATACGCCGGAAACGGATCTCTCACTCTCGATTCCATGCCAACTCTGCACAGAACCAGTTCTTACTCCCTTGTTTTATCGTGGCATGGAGAACCTCCAACTGAAAACGAAGCTGCCAGACGAAACCGGTTTTGGCTATTCTGTGTCACCCCTGGATAACGCTTCCGCAGCGACCCTAGTAGACTGGATGCGCGCAATCCCTCATGATGCTTCTGTTCGTATTGACCCGGACATCACCAAAAAAATTGATTGGTCCATGCTTGATGTCCTACCTGAGAACGTCACATCCAATGAGGTACACATTCCCGTGCAATTTATTGCCCCTCTACGACTCTATGTTGCACTCACGAATCGTCTATCGATCTCGTTTGGAACAACGGGTGAAATCACTGATCGAACCTATTTCGATCTTGAACTACGGGATATCAATCACCGTACGGTTGCTGCAGAGCGAATTCACGCTAATGGAATCGCATCACACCAGAGCTTTTCGTTTACAGCTGCGGTCCCTGAGCCTGGTATCTATCAACTCATTATCTCATCTCAAGAACGTGGAAAACAAAAAGTGACGAACATGAGCATGAATAGCAGTAAGGTTGTATTTTCTGAGGCGATACTCGATGCAGGACAAACGATCACAACAATCCTTCGTGCTCCGCGTCTGATCAAAATCACCCCACGGCATAATAGTGCTGACGACATTGTTGTGACAAGCGATGTCGATGATGCGATACACACCGTGTCAAGCCAACAACATATGGTCGGGCGAGCCACTGTTCTTGAAATTCCCGCAGGAACTGTTCGTATTTTTACTCCCGTGCAGTTGAAAATCAGTGGTGATGCATTC
>SBBP01000024.1 GCA_005239655.1 Candidatus Microgenomatus auricola
ATTCAAATTCGGCGCACGGTTTTTGATCGTTTCCAAATCAGAATAGTAACCGAAATAAAAACCAAGATTTCCCTGCGTAAACGCCTCTAACGCATCCAACTGATCTTCATTCCACGTATACGTCACCCATGTTGGGCTGCTGAACTTAAAATAGAAATCCAACGCTTCAACCCCAGGAATACGATCGCCCACTTCTGCGGCAAACGTAGGGTTCCCCTGTGGAGTTGCCATGACCGCACCATTTTGCAACATCAGCAGAGAGACGATATCCACAAAATAGGGAATGTTCTGTGCGGTTCCAATTGCCGCTGCCGGTTGAACGATGTTCTTTTGATCATCACGCACCACCATGGCTTGTACTGCATTACGGAATTCCTCCCACGTCGTTGGTGGAACGGCCACTTGCGCGCGCGCCATCAAGTCGCGGTTGTAGTACAAACCCAATGTATCCAAACTCAGCGGTAAACCGTAGATTACATTGTCCGTTGTCACGTCAGCGGCAACAACGTCCACAAATCGATCTTTCAGCTGCGAAACCGTCGGGAAAATCGTCGTCCGTGGTTCAACAATGAGTCGTTGCTTTCCCCATTTTTTCTCCACATGAGCCGAACGCAGTTCAGCAAACTGCGGCATGGGCGAGATGAACTCCTTGAACTTTCCGAGTCGCCAGTTCGGCACCGAAAAAATATCCGGCCCTTCTCCTTTTGACCACGCCCGAAACAGTTCATCTTCGTACTCTTCCGGCGTGAATGTACGCACGTCAAAACTCACATGTGGGTAGAGTGCCGAATAAGCTCCAGTGAGATCAACAAAATCCTCTGCAGAATCTTCGGAACGCCAAATCGTGAGGGTGAATGCTTTTGGAGGGGGCAGTACTTCTCCGCCACACAACGCACCGCTCGTCGTGAGAAAGACCAACAGCGCAGAAAGCAAAATAAAACGACGCGTTAGTGGTTTTCGCATTGGGTTTGTATATACCGTTGGATATCTGGGCCAATATCAGGATGTTTGAGCGCAAAGGCAATCATGGTCTTAATATATTCTGTTTTGTTGCCGCAGTCACGATACGTTCCTTCGAATTGCCTGGCATAGACTGATTGCTTCGAAATCAACAAACGAATGGCATCCGTGAGTTGAATTTCACCTCCAGCGCTCGGTGCGGTCCGTTCTAAACAGTCAAAAATTTCCGGCGTAAACAACCACCGCCCACCAACCGCCAAGCGAGATGGTGCCGTGGATGGTTCTGGTTTTTCAATGATGTCCTTTAAGCGTGCAACGCGTTCACTCAGTTGCTCAGCGACATCAATAATACCGTAGAGGGAGACGGCAGACGGCTCCACCTCCATGACACCAATGACTGATGCCTCATACTGTTTCGCTACCTCCATCAACTGTTTCGCTGCAGGGACAGTCGACTCCACTATATCATCTCCACCAAATACCATAAACGGTTCGTCGCCGACAACGTTCTGCGCCTGCAGTACGGCGTGCCCCAAACCCAATGGCTCGTGTTGTTGGACCGAGACAAAATCCGCTAAATTTGAAAGCGCGCGAATCATCTCTAACTCCTGCTGCTTCCCCCGTTGGGAAAGTATCGTTTCAAGCGCAATGTCCCGACCAAAATACTTCTCGATCGCCGCTTTATTCTCACTGTTCACAAAAATGATCTCCTCAATGCCTGCAGTAACTGCCTCTTCCACAACGTACTGAATAACAGGCTTATCAACAATCGGGAGGAGTTCTTTTGGGAGTGCTTTTGTCGCAGGGAGATAGCGTGTTCCTAAGCCAGCAACCGGAATAACCGCTTTACGTATTTCTTTCATAAAGAATGCAACTACTATACAATTTTTTCCTGTGAATGTAAAATACGCAACGAAGTAGGCGTCTCACCGCAGATCGCATATGGACGACAGACCACAACATCATGAAATCATCACGCACGCTGGCATCGCCTATGCATACCATGGTTTGATGGTCATCATTGGCAATCTCGCAATTACCAACAAACACGTCACGTTTACAACACATCGACTCAACTATAAACAGTTTACGATTTCCATTCCACTGGAACATATCCGTTCGGTCACACTCAAAAACCACCTCCGCATTTTCAACCACGGATTGGTGATTACACAGCACAACGGAGCACAGGATATTTTTGCAGTCTGGCGACGGAAACGTTGGAAGGCGTGGATCGAAGAGGCTCAACGGTAGTGATGCCGACATGAAGGTGCTATACTCCTACAACATGTCAACACCACAGAACAGACACACGATTCTCATTACCGGCTCCTCTTCAGGCATTGGCCGTGCTTCAGCACAGCTGTTTGCGCAGAAGGGATGGAATGTGGTCGCGACGATGCGATCACCAGACAAAGAAACTGAACTGAACCGACTAGAACACGTTCTCTGCACGCGTCTTGATGTCACTGATGCGTCATCGATTGCCGCTGCAATTCATGACGGTATCACCGCGTTCGGACGTATCGACGCAGTTCTGAATAACGCCGGATACGGACTCACTGGACCGTTTGAAGCCACAACGCGTGAGGAAATTCGCCGACAGTTCGACACGAATGTGTTCGGAACACTCGATGTCATCCGTGCGATCCTTCCGCACTTTCGGCAGAACGGCGGAGGAACGATCCTCAACGTCACCTCCATGGGCGGACGCATTGCCTTGCCACTCTACAGTGTCTACCATGGAACAAAGTGGGCGGTGGAGGGTTTTTCGGAATCACTACAGCATGAACTCCGGCCATTCAACATTCATGTCAAAATGATTGAACCCGGCGCGATTGCAACCGCATTCTACGATCGCTCCATGACCGTCGCAAAACAAAGCGGTCTCACGGCCTACGACACGATGGTCAACACCACACTGAAACGCATGAATGCCTCCGGCCGATCCGGATCTGCACCTGCAGATGTCGCACGCGTCATCTACGGTGCAGCCATGGACAAGTCGTGGAAACAGCGGTACCCTGCTGCTGGCAATGCACGGGCCATCCTCTGGACCAGAAAACTCCTGCCGGATATCCTGTTCTCTGCGCTCCTGCGGCTCAACCTCATGCGCCCTAGACAATAATGTAAAAAATGTCATAACTGTAACCGTGATCGGACGTATGTCACTGGAGAAAACAGAAAGCGAACTCATCTCCAAAGCCAAGTCAGGTGACCCTGCAGCAATTTCGAAACTCTACCAAATGCATGCACGGTCACTCTACCGCTTTATTTACTACAAAGTCAGCAACCGTCAGGACGCTGAAGACCTCACACAAGATGTCTTCATTGCGGCATTTGCGGGGCTGCCTGGTTTTCGCGGTGAGGCCAAATTTCTCAACTGGTGTTACGAAATTGCGAAACGAAAAATCGCCGACCTCTGGAAGGAGAAATATCAAATGCCAACAGTTGATATTGAAGTGATCGTCGGGCTGCACACCGTCGACATGACCGCTGATGCGCTGGCAGAGCGCGATGCCGAGGACCAAGGTCATGTGCAGGCAGCGGAGACTGTTCTGGAAAAACTGAATGGCAACTACCGACTCGTCCTCGAATACCGATTCCTCAAAAATTACTCGATTAAAGAAACGGCTGAGGCCATGAACATCACGGTGAGCAATGCAAAGGTCCTCCAGCACCGAGCACTGAAAAAAGCATCACGATTATGAGCGAAGCACCCAGCACACCACAAGAGCAGCGCGCTGCAGAGGAACTCAATGCAGCGATTGATGCCATGCGCCAAAAAAAATCACAAGCGCAGATGACACCATCGGCTGTGGAAATCGATGCGCAATTTCAGCAGCGTCTTGAAACAGAACTCGTGCGCCGTTTTGGAAATGATGAGTCTCGGGCACGGTGGAAAACGTGGGCACTGTTCACCGTTCCAACGGCATCACTCGCTCTCCTCGTTGTCGGAATCATCGCCGCAGTCAAACCTGAACTGTTCACCGGTCAACGCCGCAGTGACAATGAGTTGATTGCTCGAGACACCGCTACGGATGGCACGGTCAACACAAATACAACGACCACCACCAATGCAAATTCCAACACCAGCAGCAACGCCGAACAGCAAAACACAGAGGAAACGGTTCAAGAACTCTTCCCCGAAATTGATGCGGAATTGGCCTCAATTGAACCAGAGCTCACGGATTTCACAGAAATCAAAAATGATATCGAATCCACAATGGAAGAACTCGAAGCACTGTTGGAAAACCTCGAGGCACTGGAATCCATGAGTTCCGACAGCACAGACGTTGACCAACAGTTGGAAGAACTTTCCTCAACACCGATATGAACAAGACAGTCATCACTCTACTCATCGGCGCTTTGGTGATGCCACACGCTACTTCCGCGATGGATATCGACGGCGTGCTTGCATTTTTTCATCGCGACAAAAAACAACCCAACGTCGAACGGTCCAATAACAAAAACAAAGCCGATCGCGATCAGCTCCCACTGGAGATACGTGAACACACCAACGAGAATACGAATGCCGACAGTAACACGAATACCGCGGACAGTAACACCAACAGTGACGCAAACGTGAACGCCGCAATTGAAGCACAACGCTTAGCAGAAATGAAGGTGCGCGTCAGCGCGCTCATCAACACGCTGCTCAGTCGAGTGAATAGTATACGCACGCAAGTCGAAAGCAACGACCAGATACGCAGTGAATTACAGGCCATTCTACTCTCGGACCTCACACAGGATGCCGCCTTTTTACAATCTCAACAGAGCAAACTGACACAGGCATCAACGCGTGCTCAAGTACGAACCGTCGCCCAGGAAATTCGTGAGTACATGGTCACCCGACGCGCGCGTATCGGTGAACGACAAGAAAACTTTTCAGCAACTGTCAAAACACAACTGACCGAAACACAGCACACTGGCGAACGCATGGTTCAGCGTCTTGAACAACTCAGCACGTCATTGAATGAGCGTGGAATTAATACAACAGAATTAGACAGCCTCATTGCCACGCACCGCTCAACGATTGAGGGCTTAGACGAACTCGACGTCGCACAAAATCCTGATGGCATTCGTGAACAGACCGAAGCCCTGCGATCACAAATTCAAAATATCGTCAGCACGATCAAAAACCTCGTGAAGTAATCGTCAGCTGCAAATGATACTGACTTTTGCTACACGATTTTTTGTTATTACATTGACAACACCGCTGCTCTCGCCGTAGGGTAGGAGTCGCAACTCAACGGAGGCGTCATGAACGAACTCGTACGACGCCATCTCTTGGGCGTCTACATGCGAGGAGGGCGGGTGGCACAGACCGCGCTCGAAACCTTCCACATCCTGGATGCGGTCGGCTTCGCCACGCTCGTGAGCACGTACTGTGTGACACGAAGCGCGGCAGAGGTGATCGCCTTCGCACAGAACCAACTCGTCGGCGACATGCCCAAACCGTGGATGCCGGAATGCACTCCGATCCGAGGCATCATACTCCCCTGCCCAGGCTACACGAACGGCCACTCCCAGATGGCGGCGGCAATGAGCCGGCTCCGTAACGACGGGCACATCATTATCCCGCTCATCATTCCGCCGAAAGGAAACGTCCTGGGCTTCGACGACATGATGGAGCTGAACGTGCCGCTGCTCGCCCAGACCAGACGGATCTTCAATGCCAATCCTGTGCCGGTAATCTTCGTCGGAGTCAGCTACGGTGGGCTGGTGGCGATTCGGCTTGGCAGAGTGATGCAGCAGACGTTCGGTATGGCGCCACACCACATCGTCGCGGTGCAAGCGCCGGTGAACGGGACACGGCTGGCGAAGTTCGGCGATCACCCCGCGGCACGGGAGATGCTCCCGGGTTCAGAGGCAGTTGCGGAAACGCAGCGGCAGATCTCGGAGTTGGAACGCCGTACGCGACTCAAGTACTTCTGTGCACTCTACGACGAAGTCGTGCGCAGACGAGACTGCCGCCCGCCAAGCAATGGAAGGCCACACGAACGTTGGGCCGAAACACTCCCACACATCGGGCACTGGGGAGCGTTCCAGAACCCGTTCGCGCTTGACGTGATCGTTGGCTACATCCGCCACGTCACGAAACAGCCGCTGGTGCTCGCAAGACCGTGAGGAGATTCACTTCGGTAGGCTTGAGGGGGGCTTGTCGGAGTTCTTTTTTTTGTGCTAGGGTTTTTTGGCACTCTTTGGGAGGAAACCTCATGGACAGTACGACTCTCCTGGCATCTCTCGGCATCCACCCTATTCCGCTCGAACCGTACATGCGCAGTGGGACGCACGGCGTCCGCGATCTGTGCAGCCAGGTCGCGCTCAACGCCAAGAACCCTGGGCTCATCCTGGTGCAGCCGCCGCAGTTCCCGTGGCAAGTGTGGCGCGACATGGGTGAGATGGGCACCGCCTACATGCGGCAGCCAGACGCACTCAAGTTCCGTGATGCCCGTCCGGACCTGGCTTTCCAGGTGGGGTTCATGGGTGAGAGTGCAGAGGGCGGTGAAACGGCCTACACCTACCCGGAGGTGGTCGCACGCATCCCGCCCGGACACGAACCACTCACCGTGGGGAAGCCGGACCAGAAGCACCGCTTCTTCGTTCGCATCACGGACGGCGATCCGCAGAGCATCTTCACGCAGGCGAACGTCCCGAACGTGGTGCCGGCGGCATTCAGCTATCGGTGGAGCAGGGTGTGTGCGGCGTACGGCAAATTCCTCATGGAGGTTTTCCGCACCACCCTGGAGATGGCGGCGATTGGGTACGGCGCTCCGAAGAACCTCTTCACCAGGTTCCTGCCGTTCGGTCAGAACCTGGTGTCGATCGGCGCTGCCAACCTGTCGCGGTACCGGCAGCCCGGTGTCTGCATCAACGGCTTCCACGATGACCTCAACCTCGCCACACTCCACACACCGGCGTTCCCGGTGATCGGTGAGGGCGGCGAAGACGAAGGGGCCTGTCCGGGCCTGTTCGCCTACACCCGCGATCTGCGGCGCTTCCCGACCCTCGAGGCGCTGCACGCGGCGCCGGAGTGGCCCG
>SBBP01000117.1 GCA_005239655.1 Candidatus Microgenomatus auricola
ACCTGCTGATGAACCCAAGCTTTGAGCATTTCAATAGTTACCAAACCGTGAGTGACTCCGCTCTTGAAGAACTGGCAGAAATCAGCGACGACTCTTCCACATCACCCTACACTGACACCTTTGGTTTCTATGGAGCCGATGGCGATGGTCAACCGTGCAGCGCATCGTCTGGAACGCAAACGTGTTACGGTTGGGAACTCCTCGGCGGCGCAACGGCTCGCGCGACAGACTCCGCAATTTACGGCTCCGTAAGTATGCAGATGCCATCGACCGCAACAGGAGTGGAATACATCAGCGCACAGTTTGAAACCAACCAGCCACTTGCCAATCGCTCGTTTGTACTCACCTATTCATATATTAACCCAGCCGGAAGCGACTGCACCGGCGAGTACTGGATCCGTCCAGATGGAGCAACGACTCCGGCGGCAACGAGCGTCACCTACACTGCCAGCACGACCTTCCAAGAAGAAAACAGTGATATCGTGACATTCGACAGTACCGTGACCGAAACCGCAGTGCGCGTTGGAATTACACAGCCTGTCGGGTGTGCCTTGGTGCTTGACGGCGTGAAGCTGGAGGAGAATAACGGCAACTCCGGGTACGACGAATACGCAGAGGATCCGATCTTTGTGAACGTGAACGACGCAACATCGTGTACAGCCGATGAAGTGGGGTGCGAACTCTACGCACCAATCACCGGCGAAGCGGATGTTGATGTCCCGGGCATTATCACCAATCCACTCTCCAGCGCCTGCGGCGACGGCGACGACTACAGCGGGTCAGGGTGTTCACAATGCGAGTCACAGTATGTCGGTTGCGAATCCTATATCCCTGTCGAGGCACCGTATTCGGTTCCGATTAAAGATGTTGGTGGCTTTAGTAACCCCACGGATACGAGCGCCGAATTTACTGCACTGGCGAATGCGGTTGCCACACGCACCGGATATTTCTGCGATGGAACCGATACACCCTGCTCAACAGAACGTGAAACCTTACAATGCGGCAGCGGCGTTTCCTGTCTCCCGGCACTTTCCATTGTTCCAGAAACCGGAACATCGTGCTCGGCGACATACGTCGGTTGCGAAGAGTATGTCAACCTCGATGAACAGTCTGCAGGTGGCGAGGGTTTGGAATATTACACCTATCTCCGTCAGTGCGTGCAACCCACAGAGGATCAAATCGATAACAATGAAGTCGAGACCTATTACACATTTGAAGGTTCGGATATTTATGGGTACCAAATCCGTTCGTGGTATTTGAAAAAGAGTGAAAATGACGACAGCAACGGCGACGCTGCGCCGTGTACCAACTTAGATGTCTATGGTGACACCGCCGAGTCCGTGTCTGCTTCGTGTATCGACAGCACCGAAGGGGTGCAGGATTGTGACGCCGAAGATGTTGGAGATAACCCAGACTGCACCGAATATTACGATCCATCGGGCAATGTCTACTACCGATTGCGTTCAGCAACGATCTCCGTCTCCGAAGATTGCCAGTCATTACGCAACACCGTGGACGACCGTATCTACTATACAATTCCAGACGAGAGCACGACCTGTCCGTCGAGTGCGAATCTCTGCCGTGAATTCCGCGGCTCCGAAGGCAATAATGTGTCAGTGTTGATTGATGATGACTTCGATAGCAGTGTCTGGGATGGTGGCGAGTCTTCTTCAACAGTGATCACGGCAAATACCGGCCAGTCCATGGCCATTGGAACCGCAACCACGAATGCGAGTACACAAGCCAGCGAGGATGTCAGCGGTGTCGTGGATGAGGACTCCAGTTATGTGGTCACGTTCTGGGCAAAAGCCAGCACGACCGGAACATCGATCTATCCATTCTTTGCCTCGGTGGTGTCTGGCACGACGACGTATTGGGAAAGCGCTGGTATTGCCCTCTCTGATGAATGGCAAGCGTACACCGCTGGCCCGTATGTCTTCACCGACGAACTCTCCGGCGACGAGACGTTTGGTTTTGCCTACACCGGCGCAACCGTCTACGTCGATAACGTCAACCTCAGCGAAAGCAGCAGTTACTACTTGGTCAACAACACCAGCGACTTGTGTAACGGTTACGAAGGGTGCGAAGAGTACAGCGATACGGATGGCGACACACACTACTTAAAATCGTTCACCAATTTATGCGATGAGAGTGTTGTCGGATGCGAAGCTATTATCGACACCCGCAATTCAGACACCCCATTCTTCCAACACTATAACGACGACAACGAATTTGATGCAGACGATGTCGAAATCGACCCCGACGAAGTCGTGTCATACGCCGTGACCGATGGTGTGCGGTGTTCAGAGAGCGCCGCAGGGTGCTCGCTCATGGGCCAGCCAGACCTGGACGAAACCGGAGCCATCGAATCGTTCAGCAGCCTCTACTTCTTGAATGAGCCCGACGACTACGACACCACACTCTGTCAGGAGCAGCAGTTGCAATGCGAGGAATTCACTGGTGCCGATGGTTCAGCGGTGTACTTTAAAGACCCTGGAGATAAAGTGTGCTCATACGATAGTAGCAGCGGATCATGGATCGACCCCGATGGCAATGCCTGTCCACTGCAAAATGATGATGCCAACGCTGCGCCGTCGCAGCCACGAGGGGCGATTTGTAACGGTGGTTTGCGTTCCGGTGAGTTGTGTTCCACCGACGATGATTGCCCAGCGGACGTCACCGACACCAATACCTATCGTTGTTCGTCGGATGTGGACGATGATTCTGGGTGGGTGGGTATCTGCAATCAACAGGATTCAGGTTGTACGTTGTATATCGATCCTGAACCAGAATCAGAGCTAAAGAACGGCAACTTTGAAACCGATGTCGAGGACAACGACGACATCACCACACGGGCAAGCGACGGTTTGCCGGATGAGTGGAATATCTTCTCTGACGGAAACGCCTTCTATAACGCAACGGGCACCGGTGGAACGATCGGCTGCACCACATTTGCGCAAGCAACCACGCCAGTCTTTGATCGAGAAGCATCACTGCAGTTACAAGCCGACTCCACATCCTACTCACACTGCATCGTGAGGAACGATGATTTCTTCGTAGTCGATGAAAACGCCTACTACACGCTGAGTGGCAATGTCTACGTTACAGATTCCGCGGATCAATTCTCGATTGGATTGCTCTTCTACGATGCGAACGGCACTGAGTTGAACGCTGGAACAGATCCTGAAGACTACGCCATTACAGCCTATGAAGGGACCGGTCGCTCTGATTCTACAATCAATACCGGACAGTGGTTGCATTTTTACAGCACCATTGGTCCAAACCTCAACCACACCTTCCCAGACGATACGTACTACGTTCGACTGTTTGTTGAAGCTGCCGATACCGGCACAAGCTCATCTGTCTACTTCGACAACATTCAGTTTGGCGAGAACAATCAATACACCTATATCAACACCACGGTCGACGGTGCCACCGAAAGCGATGAAAATAGCTGCGCAGGTGACATCAGCATCGATGAAGGGTGTGTAGCGTTCCGTGATACCACGTCAAACGACCTGACCTATCTGAGCAGCATCGACGAAGAAACTGAAGTGAACAGCAGCTTCACGCTTTCCACATGCGACTTCAACTCGGCGGTAGATGACGAAGCCTGTGAATCGCAACCCAACACCGCAGACGCCAACAGTGTGCTGAAGGTGCGTAACGATCGTGAATGTGCCGAGTGGCTGAGCTGTACAGATTCTCGGCCATACTATGATGATGCAGGGAACCTCACTTCTACAACCTGTTTTGACATCGGCGCATGTACAAAACGGAATGAAGACACCGGTGCCTGCATTGAGTTAGCTTCACAGGTCGATGAGGATGAATTGGGATACGACGATGATTTGAGCGCGGTCTCACAGCCAAGTAATACTCTCGATCTTCTCGATATCCAGGATCTTTCGGGCTTTACGAGCGTGGGCATTGAGTGGACAGGGCTGTGCAGCAACTTCGTGTGCATCGGCGGACTCAATGACGGAGCAACATGTAAGAGTGACGACGACTGTGCGGAGGCACAGATTGAGTACGGGTACTACCCACAAGACTGGATGGCGCAACGTGGTTCGGGTGGCGCGCAGTCGACTGAAGACTTTGTTGAAGATGGAGATTTTGAAGAAGTTTTCTGTTCTGGCACATCAGAGTACTCTTCGTATTTTACAACGAGTAGTTCCTCAATTGAGGCAGTGCGTGATGAATCGAGACGATGCACCATTGATGCACATTGCAGGACAATCGAGACAGAAGCGCAGGCGCAAATTGTCATGCAAGATGCTGGGTATGAAAATGTCCCATTGGAAAACATAAGTTATGAAGATGGCTGGTGTGACAATGTGAGTAGTGTCGGTACATGGGAAGATTGGTCAAAAGAGGGTACGGCAACGGTACAAATTATGGATTATGATGTCTCAGTCGACTATACACCCGGGAGTAATGGGTACCAAGCCGAGACGCTCGACCTCAACAACGTTATGTATGTGGCACCGACTGATGGTGACGATGCTGGTATTTCCGTAGCACTGGACTCCGATGCGATTGTAGAGGGTCAAGAATACACGGTGTCATTTGATGCCGCTTATCTGGCAGAGCCCGATGTGGACACGGATTTTATCCAAGTCGGCATTGAGCACGGTTTAGTTGGTGGTACGGATTACTTTGAAGTCGGCAGCCCCATGGCAGACATTGTCTTCGTTGTGGATGCATCAAGCAGCATGGGATCATACATTAGTAACGTTGCCACTGCATCGTCGAGCCTGATTTCTTCACTCGAGAGTGAAGGGGTGGATTACCAAGCGGCAATTGTCACGACCGGTGATAGCCGAACGCCACGGCCATTGGATTTTGATGACTACACCGATGGGATCGACACAGACTATGGGGCAACAAACGGTGTGACGACTGATTTTACCAACAGCTCGTCAACATTCAGTAGTGCGATGTCGTATATTGCCAGCAATCTGGATGGAGGTGCTGCTTACAACTACCAAGGGCTGTATGATGTTGGGGAAAACAGTTTCGATATCGGCACAGGATCAAACCACAGGTTGAATCTGCGTTCCGGAGCCGTGTTGTTTGTCGTGTTGCTTACGGACACCGCACCTGAAAGTGATGATTATACCGACAATGCCGACTGGGATGAAGAGCAGGATGAGACAGATTTTATTGCTACTCTCGGCACTCCCTATGTACTCTACGGAATTCTGAAAAGCGATGACGATAGTGTTGACTCGGACACCTACCCAGAAAGCGATGCATACGATCGGTTGATTGAGAATCTCGGTGGAGAAATGTACAGTATTACGACCTCAAGTTACGCTAACCTGCTCACTTCGATATCCGAGGGGATGGCAGATCGTGTAGCGGAATTCCGCTTCGACACGACCTATCATCGATACACACTGGGCCCCATCACGATAGAAAATTCAGGTGCAAGCAGCTCACTCTTCATTCGTCAGTTTGAGGATTCCAGCAACGTTGCATTTGTAATTGATAATGTGTCGCTCCTTCCAGCGCTCGAAGTGAACCAAGAGAACAATCCGGATTCTGACACTTCGACATGGCTCATCAGCCGTGACTGCCGTGGCTACCCTGCTCAAGATTCGCTGTTCTGCAACTACACCGACGACAACGGAGCCATCTACACCGGATGGAAAGGATATTGTACGCTCAAGGATGATTACGATTCGAAAAAATGTGTTGCCTGGTGGCCAATTGATATCATTTCTGGAGAGCCGGATTCAACAGCAAGAACAAAAATTCAATATACCGATAAATATCCCGCCTACCATTGTTTAGTAGCAAAAGGCAACGCCAACCTG
>SBBP01000030.1 GCA_005239655.1 Candidatus Microgenomatus auricola
AATGAATGGGATGACTCCAGCTCAAAAGCTCTCTTCTGTCTATCTCTCAAAAATCCTCTCTTATCCACAATTGGTAACTGGATCTCTGCAACAGTACACACCTTGCGAACATGCCGTTTCCCTGCTACACTACGCCCGCTTTATTGGGGAGTCGCCAAGTGGTAAGGCACCAGGTTTTGGTCCTGGCATTCAGGGGTTCGAATCCCTTCTCCCCAGCAATGGAAAAATGGTCGCACCGAATGGTGCGGCCATTTTTTCATTGCTGTAAAAAAAGAGGGAGCCTGGGACCAAGGGTTCTCGTGTCCAAAGAATCCAAAGCCCTTCAAGCTCCAAGCGCCGAAGACTCACTCTCTCTACGCGGGGCTGCTCACGCGACGGCGCAGCACCAGGACATCCAGGCCCCATTGCCCGTCGATGTCGAGGAAGCTGCTGCACCACTCGGTGCCGTCGAAGTAGAGAATGGAGACACTGTCCGGGCTTGCCCGAGCAGTCACGAGCCAGTAGCGGCGCAATCCCTCGGGGAGCTCTCCCCTGGTCTCGTACGCGGACCACCAGTCCTCCTCGGACGTGATGTGGTGGCCGTTGTCCGTGCGGCAGAGGGCCTCCCTCCCACGAACGCGCTTTTTGCCCTCCTGCAAGAACCCGACGGCATCGAACGGCTCGCCTCCAAGCGTGAGCTCGAAGCGAAGGTTCTCATGGACGAGCTCGAGCGTCGGTTGCTCCGCCTCGGAGGAGGTCCCGTCGTCGGTGTGGCCCTGCAGTAGGGAGAAAAGGCGATCGTCCTCCATCCCGAGCAGTGCCTGGATTCGCCCACTGGAGAGACGGCCCACCGTGTTGGCGAGACGCGCGACGAGTTGAGAACAGTCGTCCATAATGTCCCCTTTCAGGACAGTAGGCCGAGGGATGAACCTCGACACAGGGGTGACTCCCATTCCGTTAAGCGGAATAGACACCGGAGAGTAGCCTAGAACAGGTCTGCTGTGAAAGCAAATTGTAAACGGATAGTGGTAAAAAGGATTCGACAACAACACCTAGCTCTTCTGCGAACCAAACGAACTGGCCGCTAAATCCCACACGTTGGCAACTTCTTCTTCGCTGGGTTGCTCCAAATTGGCGACTCCCGACGCGGTCTGAATGGCATACTCCTTGCTCACCACGGTTTCAAGAATAATTTTTTGTCCAAACACTTCTTCGAGCGTGGCTTCAACCACAGGACGATTTCGCGCATCGTTCAAGCGGTCCTGATAAAATTGATACTGAAATCCAAGTACCAGTACGTGCCTCTCAAACGAGACCAGCTTGCCCACTTGTAAAGTCAAATGCAGACTGTGATTTTTGTGACGCATTGCGTCGAGCACTGCTGTCCACTGACCTCGTACATCATCCATTGTGAGTGTTGAGGACGCTGTCGAGGGCGTTCTCACTGTTGAAGTGCGCGGCGCTGCCACAGTGGACGCTGTTTTGGGAGATGCTGTCTTCTTGGGCGATGAAACGCTTTGCGTTTTTGGGTTCACCGGAACGCGAACCGCCTCTGCGGTTGCACTCGAAAGCTGCGGTTCACAGAGTGTAATCACCGCCAACTCCAATGGCAACTGCGGAATGGTTGCCGTACGGTACTGATCATACGCGTGCAGAAAAACATCAATCATGCGTGTCAGTCGTGCAATACTTAACTCCCCAGACAACTGCGCTAGCTGCTGTAACTGTTCGGCATGCACGTTCAGCTGCTGCAGTGGCGTTAAAGATTCCTGCACGCGGTAGAGCAACACGCTTCGCAAAAAATCGATCCACTCTTTCGTAAAATCAGACAACACCACTCCCTCTTCCATAAGCCGATTAACATGCACAACCGCTTCAGCCATTTGCAGCCGAACAATCTCTTCAAACAACTTCAGCATCTCTGCGGTCTTTGACGACGGTAAAATAATTTCCGCCATTTCGGTTGTGACGTGCGCATCGTCCAGCGCCAGCACTTGACCCAACAGACTCTCCGCATCCCGCAGTGCACCCTCCGCACGGCGCGCAATGGCTTCTAACACTTCACGATCCACCATCACTCCTTCTCGCTTTGCCACATCAGCCAACCGCGCAACGACATGTTCGTACAACACACGCTTAAACGGAAATTGCTCGCAACGAGAAATGATCGTCGCCGGAACTTTATGCAATTCCGTCGTTGCCAAGATGAACATGGTATTTTTTGGTGGCTCCTCCAGCGTTTTCAGCAGCGCATTGAACGCCGATGTGGAGAGCATGTGCACCTCGTCGATGATGAAGACCTTCCACGGCAAGCGAGTGGGCGCTACACGTGCGTTTTCAATAATGTGTTCACGCACATGATCCACACCAGTGTGGGACGCCGCGTCAATTTCAATAACATCCAGCGCTTGGCCGGACAACATCATCCGGCAGTGTGCGCAGGCATTACACGGTTCGCCGTTTCTCGGCTCCATGCAGTTTACCGCGCGCGCTAAAATACGAGCCGTCGTGGTCTTCCCCACTCCACGAGAACCAGAAAACAAATAGGCATGTGAGGGAGAGTTAGCTCGTAATTCATTCAACAACGTGACGCGAATATGGTCCTGACCGACCATATCTCCGAACTGCTGCGGACGATATTTCTGATATAACGAAGTTGACATAGGGTTTCCATTATACCCTATGGTTCCGACAAATCAATGGCCCGTTACGGCCGAAAATACGACTCGTCGTTGGGATCATCTGCGCCGGTGACGCGCGGCGCCGGCAACTCCATTTCGTCTCCCAGTGGAAGTTCGGCATGGGGAGACGGCAACTCCATATCATCTTCAGCCTCAAGCAATTCTTTTGCCTCCGACGATCCTTCTTTTACAATGTTATCAACTGCTGCCCAGCGACTGTCCATCTCCTCAGGGAGTAACAGTACGACTGTATCACCAGGTTCACCTTTATAATACGTCACACTTGCCGTGAGCAAACGAAAACTGCGACCGTTTTTTGTCATCACCCGGTATACTCCAGT
>SBBP01000066.1 GCA_005239655.1 Candidatus Microgenomatus auricola
TGCTCCCTCTCCTGGATCATTTTGTTGATGGGAAGAATATTCGCAACCGTTCACACGCGATTGAATACATCCTCGGGCAACATTTGGGCGTTGGAATTCAACATGCCGTCATCCTTGCCGGAGCAGATCAGAACGGGGTACTGCATGCTCTGACGGAAGTACGGAATCGCTCGGTCATCGCATACATTTTCGAACTGCTCCGTGCACACGGAATTCGCAATGTCATTTTAGTCATCGACAAGAACGGCCAGCGGTTAAAGGAACACATCGGTGATGGTGGACAATGGGGCCTACGCGTGGTGTATGTCGAAGATCACGAAGGTAGCGGCACAGCACATGCGCTCTCACTTGTTGCTTCGTTTGTGAAAGAAACATTTCTTGTCGTCTATAGCGACATGCTGGCTGACATTAACCTGAGTGATTTTGTCGAAAACCATAAGCAGTCTGGTTTAGTGTGCAGTGTTGCGCTCTCGTATAACCGCAGCCCGGAACAGTATGGTGTTGCTCGTATGCAAGGCACACGTGTTGTGGAGTATTCTGAAAAACCAGGGAAAGAAGGAAAGCACGGCATGATGAATGCTGGCCTCTACATCTGTGAACCCAACATTTTTGAATACATCACACCGGAAATAAAATCTCTTGAAAAGGAAGTGCTCCCGAAGATCGCCGCAGACAAAAAACTGCTTGGCTACCCGTTCCAAGGCAAATGGTTCGACATTTCGAAAGAGGGTGGCCGCATTCGTGCAGAACAAGAGTGGCGATAGCCGACTATGCCAGAGCAGAAACGGACTCGCCGCATTGAGCATCGACGTAAGCCCATCACGCGCTCACCGGAGCAACGGGTGCACGCCATCAACGAGGCGGCAAAAGGATTCGTCTGGTACGACTCTGAGCGGAAAAGCGAGGTGCCGCAGGAATCGCATTTACCGTTTCGCATTTCACCAGAACCATTCGCCCTCCCACAGGAACTTCGCGAGCAACTCCCTCGGTATACTGATGCTGTAGTCAGCTTCTATAATTTTTGCGACGATTTTTTTTCGACCTGTTCTGAAAATGACCCGTGGTTCGACTACGTCTTTCGCAATAAACCGGAACGGCTTCGGCAAGAAAGAAGTCGCCCTGGACGCCACCTCTTTCTGCGTCCGGATTTCATTTTGACGGAAGGAGCGCCTATGCTCGTTGAACTCGAAACGTCACCGTTTGGGTTTGGGTTATCCTCTTTTCTCACAACCGCATACCAGAAAGAGGGCTGCACCGTTATGGGGAATCCCGACTCGATTGCACGCGCGTTTCGCGAGCACTGCAATCGAATCGACGGCAGGCATCGCCCTTCCTTCGCATTCGTGCTCACTGAGCATACGAAACGTTACGACGGACAACTGCGTTATGTCTCTGCCCTGCTTGCACAGCAGGGTATGGAAAGCCATGTATGGAATAGTCGTGATGTGACGGCAGACGGAAATACCTTAAGCGCTGACGGTGACCGTGCTGATTTTTTGTACCGCGGTTTCTACCTGCATGAAATGGAATCTGACCCACAACTGCGAAAACTCGTTGAACAAATGGCGGATCGAACAATCCCTCCACTGAAAGCCCATCTCGAAGAAAAAGCTCTGCTTGCGTTGGTGTGGGACCCTGCACACGAACAGCGTCTTCGCGATGCCGTTGGTCACGATCACTTTGCCGCGCTGCGTGAATGTGTTCCGCCCACGTGGGTCGTCGACCCGAAACGCATTCCGGATGCACTACGTGGCCAGGTGCAAAAATGGCCAGACCTTGCCAAACAATCTCGGAAACAACGTCAATACGTCTTGAAGCCTTCGGGATTTACTACACACAGCTCCTGGAGTCGCGGCGTACAATTCCTGCACAAAATGAGCAGTCAAAAAATCCACGAATCCTTTGAACATGTGCTTGCATCTCCGACAACGTATATTCTTCAAGAGTTCCGCGAAGGGAAACGTTTTTCGCAGCCCTATTATGACTTCGCGGATGGAACTTTACATGAAATGCATGGGAAAGTACGATTCACACCGTACATTGATACTGCGCACCGACACATCCTCACTGCAAAAGCGACGATACGCGAGCATACCGACTACATTCATGCATCAACAGATTCGATAACAACCGCCGTATGAAGACGCCTCTCTACCCTCAAAGCATTATCTTTGACTTCAATCGCACCCTGTACAATCCCGAAACGAACTCACTCGAGCCTGGAGCCGAAGAGATGATCCTGTATTTCTACAATCGCGGATGGAAGGTATATGTTGTCGCGAAGTCCGGCGAGGGACGAGAGGAGATGATTCAACGTACGCCGTTTGCTCCCTACCTGCGCAAGGTGATCGTGGCACCGACAAAACGTGTGGAAGACTTCCGTGCCTGCGCCGACGATGCCGGTATGCCATTGGAAGATATTGTTGTGGTTGGTGACCGCGTGAAGTCAGAAATACGTATTGGCAAACAACTCGGCATGCTCACGGTGTGGTACCGCAAAGGAAAATTCGCCGACGAAGAGCCGGATTCGCCCATGGAAGAGCCGGACGAAATCATTACAGATCTGTGCGAACTGAAAAATTTTTTATAGGCAGCTACACTCGCCCCCGTGCCTTCATCGCCTCAGCAATACGCGCTGTCGCCACAATGTATGCTGCAGTGCGTAAATCGCAGTGGTATTGCTTTGCCGACTTCCACACGTCGCGGAACGACGACACCATGATTGGCCGCAACTTGGCAAGGACTTCTTTTTCGGTCCAATAGTAGTTCATCAAGTTCTGCACCCACTCAAAATACGAAACCGTTACGCCACCGGCGTTTGCTAAAATATCTGGCACCACAACGATGCCGCGCTTGAACAGTTTCGTGTCTGCTTCTGGCAACGTTGGACCGTTGGCCAATTCCACAATCACTTTTGCTTTGATGCGAGCGGCGTTGCGGCCAGTGATCACCCCTTCCAACGCCGCCGGAACCAAAATATCACAGGCGTGTGTGAGGATCTGCTCATTCGTGATCGATTTGGTTCCGCCAAAACCAACAACAGAGCCTGTGGCTTTTTTGTGTGCCCCAACGGCAGCGATATCGAGACCGTCGTGATTCACAATGCCGCCACGCGAGTCAGACACGCCGATCACCTTCCACCCTTTTGCCTGCGCCAATGCCGCATACGTCGCACCTGCATTCCCAAATCCTTGCACGACGACGGTCGGATTCTTTAACTTCATTAGCGGCAATAGTTCTTCGGTCACGTACATTCCGCCTTGTGCCGTTGCCGTACCGCGGCCCTGCGAACCACCAACCGCAATCGGCTTGCCGGTAATCACTGCGGGACTCAAGCGCCCAACCACGTTCGAATACTCATCCATCATCCATGCCATGATTTTCGGGTTGGTGTAGACATCGGGCGCTGGAATATCTTTGTCTGGACCAATAAAGTTGCTCATCGCACGTGCCCATCCGCGTGACAGGCGTTCCAACTCGCCTTCAGACAATTTTTTGGGGTCAACGGTCACGCCGCCTTTGCCACCGCCAAACGGAATTCCAACGGTCGCGCATTTGAATGTCATCCAAAAAGCCAACGCGCGCACTTCGTGGATGTTTGTTTTTGGGTGAAACCGAATGCCTCCCTTAAACGGACCCCGTGAATCATCATACTGGACGCGATATCCTTCAAACATGCGCAAACTGCCGTCGTCCATCTCAACAGGGATGGACACGCGCAACTCACGCATCGGGCGACTCAACCGGCTGACAACGCGTGGATTCAGACCGATCAGCTCTGCAGCTTTCCGGAGCTGTTCCTGCGCTGCCTGAAATGGATTTTGTGGCATGGGTTCGATTGTTATACTGTTCTAAGGCTATTGTAAGGATTTCCAACGCCCGTTTCAACTCCTTTGTATTGAGGACGTAGGCGATGCGAATTTCTTTTTCTCCTTTGCCCGGAGTTGCATAAAATCCCGGCGCTGGAGCAACGAGCACGGTTTCACATTCATGCTGAAATTCTTCGATCATCCATTTGGAGAAATTTTCCGCGGAATCGACAGGCAATTCACAAATCGTGTAAAAAGCCCCTTCTGGCTTGTGCGCCTTTACGCCTGGAATCTTCTTCAGCGCTGCATCCACCGCATCGCGGCGCGCATGCCACTCATGAATGAGCGGCGGTACGATTTCCTGATGCTGTTTCAGAACAGGAATCATCGCCATTTGCTCGACTGTGGGCGATGATAGGCGCGACATGCAGAATTTCACGACCGCTTTCATGACATCGACATTCCGTGACACGATTGCTCCGATGCGTGCGCCACACAAGTTGAAGCGCTTGGAAATGCTGTCAACAACAATCAAGCGGTGGTTGGGATCGGGGTAAGATAAAAACGTCTGCACTTCGCCGTCGAACACAAATTCGCGATAGACTTCGTCGGCAATCAAAAACAGGTCATGCTTTTCCGCAAGCGCAAACAGGCGATCCATTTCGTCTTTGCGAAGCACTGTACCGGTTGGGTTCGACGGATTACAGACGAGAATCGCTTTGGTTCGTTCGTTGATTGCCGCTTCAATCTCGGCGTCGCTCGGCAAATGGAATCCGGTTTCGATGTCGAGCGTCACGGGATGCAATTTCACACCAGCAATCGTGGCAAACGCATTGTAGTTGGTATAAAACGGTTCAAACACCACCACTTCTTCGTTGTGGTCAGCGACAAGGCAGGTGATGAATTGCAGCGCTTCGGATCCGCTCGTCGTGATTGCCAGTTCGGAACGGTCAAGGTCGACGCTGTACGTTTTGTAATACTCCCGCCACGCATCAATTGCCTCAACCGCCCCTTGCGAACGTTTGTACGCCACGGGATTTTCCGACATTGCAGACAGCGCATCATAAAATGACTGCGGAGTTGGCAAATCCGGCTGACCGATATTCAAGTGGTAGACGCACACTCCTTTTTTCTTCCGTTCTTCAGCGCTGTCCACAAGTTTACGCAGCGGTGAGGCTTGCAAAGAACTGGCACGCGGTGAAATCTGTGGCATAGTTATTGTTCTTGTGAGTGCTTCCAATCAACAGCAATTGCTGGTTTGCCGATCATCTTTTGAATGTAGTGATAGGCAGATAGTGCTGCCTTTGCCCCTTCGCCGGCAGAAATCACCACTTGCTTATCACGCAGCGGGGTGACATCACCTGCAGCATACAACCCTGGCGTTCGTGTTTCGTTGTTTGGCGTGACAACAATCGATTTTGTTTTGTCGTACTCAACCAAATCACCAACCCATGCAGAATCAATTTTGTGACCGTTCTCAACAAACACACCGTCAACGGCGATCGTGTCTTCTGTGCCATCTTTTGCGGCAACGGTTATTCCGGTGACGCGCTGACTTCCCTCGATCCGCAACACCTTAGATTCCAAACGGAGTTGAATGGCGGAGTTGCCTTGCACCTGTTCAAACAATTTTTTGTACGTTGGGTATCCGGCTTTGTCGTGAATCAATGTCACGTGTGCGTTCAGTCTTGCGAGCAACAACGCGGCGTCGAGTGCCTCGTATGTTCCGCCGACCACCGCGACGTTTTTATTTTTATACAACGGCGCGTCACAGGTAGCGCAATAGGTGACTCCCTTGCCTTGCAACTCTTGTTCTCCGGGCACATCCAAATTGCGCGGCGTCAGACCGAATGCCAGAATCACGGCTTTCGCGGTGTAGTCTTTTTTTGAAGAGGTCACGGTGAAGACATCGCCAGTCTTTTTGAGAGCGCGCGCTGTTTCATACACAAACTCTGCGCCGTGTGATTTGGCGTGCTCTTGAAACTGCATCATCAAATCCACTCCGCCAATCTGTGAAATGCCTGGGTAGTTTTCAATGGACGGTGTCATCGCGGCTTGCCCACCAATCGACTTGGTGACGACCAGTGTTTTGAGTGTGCGGCGACACGCGTACAGCGCCGCAGTCAACCCTGCTGCTGCTCCACCAACAATAATAACGTCGTAGTCTGTCGCGAGCGCTTCTGTTTTAGGCTGAGAGTTCATCGAGTTTCGACTGGAGAACAGATTTTTCCTGAACGCCAACCATCTGGTCGACTGGCTTTCCTCCTTTGAAGAAGATGATCGTGGGAATGCTCATCACACCGTATTTGGATGGTGTGTCGTTATTCTCGTCGATGTTCATTTTGACGATCTTTACGCTCTTGCCCTCGTTGTCTTTGGCAAGTTCTTCCACAATCGGGCCGAGCATTCGGCACGGGCCACACCACGGCGCCCAAAAATCAACGAGCACAGGGGTGCTGGATTGAAGCACTTCTTTCTCAAAGTCTGCATCAGAGATTTGCTGTGGCATATCGTATTTCGGATTAATAGATAGTGGCAGTATTTTAGCATTGTCGTTGAGCATACGTCCAGACTGCTTCTTCATCAATTCTATGCTAAGATTACGACCTGCTCTGAGTATGCAACAAACGACTGAACAAAACATTAAGGTCGCGGTCGACACTGCGGTATTTACGATCGCTGATAACCACCTGGCTGTTTTGCTCGTGCAGATGAAACAGGAGCCGTACGTGGATCTGTGGGCAATGCCGGGCGGGTTGATCACTCAAGAGGAAACGACTGAGGATGCGGCGCTGCGCATGCTGCGTGAACAGACCGGAGTGACTGATGTCTACATTGAACAGCTCCGCACGTTCGACAGTCCTCAGCGCGACGCGTTGCACCGTGTGGTGAGTGTTGCCTACATTGCTCTTGTTCCGAGTGCGGACGTCACACTGCAGACGACGGATAAATACAAAGCCGTGCAGTGGTGGGATACGGGGAAGCTTCCACCACTCGCATACGATCACCCACGCATGATCGACAAAGCCATCCGTCGCCTGCGTGCCAAAGTCACCTACAGTAATATTGTGTGGAGTGTGTTGCCCGAGACGTTCACCTTATCTGAACTGCAACACGTGTATGAGGTGATTCTGGGCAAACCAATCGACAAACGAAACTTCCGCAAAAAGATTTTGTCTGTCGGCATTGTGGAGTCGACACGTCAAAAGCAAGCTGCGGCAGCGCATCGCCCTGCGGAACTGTATCGATTCACACACCGGCTGCTCAAGTATATCGATATTTTGTAGGAAACCTACTCCACAGAGAACAGGTCTGTTTGCTATTGACAGGCCTGCTGTTTTCGCGTACAAAGAGCCACGTACGAGGAGGGTACCACCAATGTCACACGTTCGTGTTCGCGTACCGCTCACGGTGCAACTCAACGACACGATCAGCTCGAAACAGCCGCAGCATGGGTACAGCTACATCATGCACGCCATCTCGATCATGGTGTTCGACGGCGTCGTGATCCACGGCGGCAACGGCTTCAATCCGCTCGAGGCCGAGCCTGTCCTGGTTCAGAGACACCCGCACACCGAGGTCCAGCCCGGAGTCTGCTGGACGAGCGGGGAAGACAGCTCGACCGCCCACATGTTCGTCGACATCAACGTCGGCGACGCACCGGCAGAACAGTGGGTTGAGGTGATCACTGCGACGCTCTCTGGCATCGCCTGGGAAACGAAGCGGGGGATGCCTCACACGGTGCGGGCGCCCACGTTCGGCAAGGTCGTGTCGATCACCCTGCTGTCGAGTGGTCAGCCGACCGCCGCACCCACACCCGCCGAGACTCTCTGAAGGGTCTGCGGCCTCTTTTTTATTTTGTAGTATACTAGAGCGCGCGTGGGGAAAATCATGGAACTGCCTGTCGAGTATCGCGCAGCGTTGCGCGATAGCTATTCGATCAGCGTTGTGCTGGGCGATCAAGGAGTCTGCCCAACATGCCTTCTGGAGTTCTTCATCCGCTTCCGCTGCGGGTGGGATGTGCGGCCGTGGATGGTGATTCGCGAGATGCAGGGTGTGTACACGTTGAAGCCAATCCGCAGTGCGAACAACGCGCTGAGCGCAGTGGCCTTCCGTGTTCCTGTCATTCGCAGCGCTGACTGCAACGGGATTCGGCGACTGCGACACGAGGAAGTGATGCGGGTCGCCGCGCTCTACCGCACCGGCGTGCGCGAGTTTGGGCCTGAGCATGTGCCGGGGTGGTCAGACCAGCCTGTGCGGGAACAGCCCTTGCCACAGTTGCAGCCTCCGCCAGAAACCACGGTGGAAGCCGCTGCAGGGGAGAACATCGCGGCAGTGGAACCGCCGTCGGTTGACGCCAACCGCGCAGCGACTGAGCCGGTGGTCATTGACCCGCGACTCGAAATACTCCTCGGTCAAATCGGGCGAGACTTCTTCAGTGAAGTTCTCGGCACGAGACGCCGTAGAAAACCAAAGAAGGCTCGCACATGAGTCCGCACAACACCGCCGCCACTCGCTTGGAAGTCCGCGGCTTTTTTTTATTGTGTGGGTCCAGCCCCCACATCAATTTTGCGCACGACGCCGTTGTCGGCATCGACCTCCACCATGTCACCGTCATGAAATACTTTCGTCGCATTCTGAGTTCCAATGACACAGGGGATTTTTAGCTCGCGCGAAATCACGGCTGCGTGGCATACCACTCCGCCCTCGTCGGTGACGATTGCTGCGGCCTTCCGAATTGCCGCCATGTAGTCTGGGTGTGTCATGTGTGCAACAAGAATTTCTCCCGGCTGCATCTTCACGTGCTCATGTGTGTGAAACATCACGCGCACACGACCGCGAACCACGCCTTTGCATGCGACGTGCCCGCGCACTTCTTTCTCTCCGCGCCAGTCGTGAATACCAATCGTTTCCGCAATAAATTGTTTTTGTTCTTCTGTGTCGGTGATGACACGCGTACGCTCGGTCGTCATATGAACGACGTAACCATCTTCATGTCTTTTGCGCAACTCCTCGCGATCCAAACTCACTTTACCGCGTAACACGCCATACAACTCCTCGCGTGTGGTATGCACGGACCAACCAAACTCCCAGTTGTTCATGCGCTCAACCCAGCGAAAGAACGGCGCAGAATAAACGAACGCTTTTTTGAGCACATCAATGCGTTCAGTACGCAGCCACACATACTCATGAATCACTTCAGCGACTTTGGCGAGTAACACGTCCTCGTGTTTCAGCCGTTTATGCAGGGCGTCAAATGCTCGCCTGCCCTTTGCGCGATGCAGCCGTGCTTCTCGCAAACGCTGTGCCTCGTCACCTTCTCCTGCTTGTTGCACAATTTCTTCTGCTTTCCACGGCAACGCGTTTGCCGAGTAGCCAGCAAGGTACCCAAACCGTTGCACAATATTCTTCATCTGTTCCAGCGGCTCACCGTGCAACTTCCACTTCCACACTGCTTCCGCCATTCGCTGCACCTGAATCGCTTTGGACGTGCACGCAACAACTTCATTCATCGACTCCCATTCACTCGGGTAGCGTTCCTTCAACCGATTCATAAACCACTCTTCAAGAAAAAAGGTGATGCTCCACGGCTGCCAAATGAACAGCACAAATTCACTGTGCGCATCCAGCAACCGTTTGTGCACATCGAGCAGCACACGCGAAGGTGCACGGCGTTCTCCTGCCCGTGCACAGGCATGCACTGCCACCAATAATCGTTTTCGTGCTTTCTGAAAACTGTTTATGTGAGCTGACAACACCCATGTATCATCCAAAACGCTTTCGCCGAGTCTACGCAACAACACTCCAAACTCTTCTTCCTTGTACCACGCCATGTTTTTGCCGTGCTCAGGTGTCACAATTGCTTCACGCACAACACCGCCGCAGAGTTTCATGGTCGGCTTGATGATACGATACTCAAAATCCTGCAACCAGTATGGACGTGAGTAATATTCTTTCCAACTCATACTTTTTTTACGGTTCCTTACACCGATGATGAGGTTTCACAAGGGAACAATACATGAAACGGGCAGTGAAAGGCAAAAGAAAGACTCTGCACGCATGTATACACGATGACATTGTATGTCATGAATATTGACACTATTGCATATTATTCATTATTTTGCTATTTTTATTGTATAATCTGTTGTCAATTTTTTTGACACTATGGCCATTATCGCCGACCTGCAATCGCTCGGGCTTCAAGACAAACAAGCTACCATCTATATGTCGTTGTTGGAACTTGGCCCGGCAACGGTGTTAGAAATTTCCCGTCACTCACGCATCAAACGGTCAACGGTATACGTTATTCTCGACGAACTTCAATACAAAAAACTGGTGCGTGAAATCGCCAATGGCCACACAACACTTTTTTATGCTGAACATCCGGCGGTGATCGGCAATCAGCTCGAGGCCCAAGTCAGTGCATTCCAAAACATTCAACCGCTACTCGTTGATCTCTATAACAAGGAAACATCAAAACCGAACGTTAAATTCTATTCGGGCAAGGAGGAAGTCGAAAGCATCTATATTTCGATTATGGAGCAGCATACGCATGTGGATTTTTTTGGTACTGACTTAGAGGGTTTTGCACAGGCGCACCCAAGCGTGTTTGAGAAGGTCGATGATTTCATCCATGATGGAAAGCATTTTGTGCGCGAAATATATACCCATAATCCATTCAATATTCGATACGCGAAAAAAAACTACCATCCGCGCTTCCACAGAATCCGCATTATCGATAGACAGTACTCATTTTTTGGTGATAATGCGTTGTATGGGAATTCTCTGTTGATCACTTCGCCTTCCGAGAATTTTGCTGTGGCGATTGAATCAAAGGATGTATTCCGCACCTTTCGCACGCTTTTTGGGGTAGCGTGGAGTGTGAGCCGTCCGCCACGAGATATTCGCCTAAAAAACGGCAAAATGTAATTGTTCCACGTGGAACAAAACAAAACGTCCCAATAACTGGGGCGCCTGTTTCACGCAAATCCTTGTTAGCACGCGCAGTGATCTCCGTGGCCCTCTTCAGCCTCAGCGGTACAGGATTCACATTTTCCTTCCTTGCATTCCGGATTCTCACATTTTCCGTGCTTCAGTTCCTCGGTAATGTCTTTTCCCTCTGGCGTTTTTGCCTCTACTATCTCACCGCGACCAGCCTCACACGCACAATTTGCTCCGCATCCCATATATTTTGGTCTAATAATCGATTGTTCCACGTGGAACATTGTGGACCTGAGGGGAATCGGACCCCTTCTAGATGACTGCCAGCCATCCGTTCTACCATTAAACTACAGGCCCCTGCGGTCTTTTTTTGCCTTGAGACAATACCCTATTTTTGCTCTCTTGTCCATCGTTTATAGTGTTCGACAGCCCGATGCACTACTTCTGACGTGTTTTCTGGTAAGTCATCAATATCAAACCACTCAAAACGCTCAAATTTATCTGGTTCCATGTTTACAGCCTCACCAGAAAAAGACTTTGCCAGAAAGATCTGTGAAACAAAATGCTTGCCCTCATCCCTCAAAATATGTTCAACATAGCCTAAATACTGCAATTCCCTCAATTCTGCATCGGTTTCCTCCTTGGTCTCGCGGCGAATTGCATCCTCAACAGTCTCGTTAAACTCTACCAATCCCCCTGGGATGCCCCAGCGTCCATGATCTGCCCTGGTATTTATGGATCGAAGCATCATCAGGAGCTTTCCGTCCGCATTGAAAATCATCACTCCGCACGCGAGTGCGAGATAATCTTTTCCTGGTGTCATTAAACGATCCTAGCAATTTCAGCACTATTCAGCAATGTTCTACGTGGAACATTTTGTGTATAATAGAGACAAATTCAGAATAATTACATTTATGCGTGAAAAACCGCCTTTTCCTCGGCATCTCGAGGATGCGAGAACCGTTGTTCCGTTAACTCCTGATCAGCGGGATGAAAGCGAAGTCATGGCTGCACAGCGTGATGCTCAGCGGCTTGAGGATGCAAAGGAAACTATAGGGCGTGCTTCACGGATTCTCATCGAGGGCTTTGGAATGACTGTGCGGTTGCCGCAATTGCGTGATCTTGAGCAGCTTGATCGTTTTGCGAGTGAATTAGATGCAATTGCACGGGACTACAGGAAGGATTCAAGGCCAAAATTGCAGAAAAACCGTGAATTTAGGACAAAAGTGGATGAGCTTCTCGCTTCTTTTTCGCGGAGGGACGAATTCCTGAACTAGAATGTTCCACGTGGAACAATGCGCGGCTACTAGGTAAATTGATCAAGAAACTCGCCAGGAGTGAGTATTTTTATCCCTTCGTATTCCCTGTATTTCAATAGATGTTGATCTCCAGAGAGAAGATACTCCGCGTCTGCGGCAATCGCACATTCAATAATGCGATTATCAGTTTCGTCCTCCTTGATGATATGTACAGGAACGATAGGGTAAACGACTGTCGAAGCTTCCTCCAGCAGTTGTATGAGTTGGTTGCATTGTTCGGACCCCCAGTGGAACTTTCTCTTGAGAACCCCAGCAGTTTCATGCAAAATAAATAGAGAAAGGAAGATCTCAAATACACCCTCATTTACCAAGTGAAAGATTGCCGGCGACCTACCTCCGAAGTGCATTGCAGAGATAATGACATTTGTGTCTGTGACAATTCGAGGAAAACTATTTTGATTGCCGGTACTCATTGACCAAACGATTCACATCTTTTTCGTTTATGCGCTGCTGCAATGACTGACCGTAGCCGAATTTCTGAAGGGAATGGAAGCGCTGTGACCATAAATAGCGGCGCACAGCTTCTTGAATCACTCTGCTCCGAGAAACGCCCTTTGCTTTTGCCTCAGACCGAATTGAGCTTGCCAGTTCTGCGGGAACAGAAATACTGACAATTTCTGCTCGTGTTTTGACGCCGCCCATAATTATTAACTCATTATTAA
>SBBP01000107.1 GCA_005239655.1 Candidatus Microgenomatus auricola
AAGCAGGAACGGTTTACGGTATTGCATCCCAAAAAATACACCTGCGTAACCAAGAATCAGTAAGATTAGGTGGTTTCTATAGAAATAGTCGCGGTAGTAATAGAACGATTCAGGAGTATATGGAATGATATAGTCCGGGAGAACATTCCACAGGGGTTTGACGATCATCACCCCTCCGAGGAGGAGAAGGGTAGACAACAGAATCACGACGTACCGATTGACGTGAACGCGTCTTGCTTTGATTGCTTCAAAGACGGCAATGAGGATGATATAGCCAATCACCACTGGAAAGAAGAGGAAATGCGCATCGTGCAGATGGAGTGAGATTGCGGTGATTCCGATGAGAGCAATGAACAGCCCAACCCGCTGTATGAGTGAATACGGTTTCTCAATAAGCAGGTAAAAGATAAGCATCGCAAGAAGAAACAGAAATTGATGTACGGTGTACATTCGTACAATGCGTGACCAACCAATGGCCCACTCTGAGAGCGCGAAGAGTGCCGCAGAGATGAGCGCAAGGTCGATACGACGAAACAGTACGCGAACAAATAGGTAGAGCAGGGGAATAGTGAAAATGCCAAAAATAATACTTGGAAATCGAGCCCAAAATTCGGTTGAGCCAAAGAGCTGTGTGGAAACGGCGACCAGATGTGTGTAGAGAGAGGCTCGGTCGTAGAATTCTCCAGACGGTAAAGAAAACAACCCACTGACCGTGTAGGCCTGCGCAGAAACAACATGGAGAAATTCGTCGATTGCAAAACTGTTCACGCCAGCGTGGTAGAGTCGCAGGAATGCCCCAAAGAGCGTAATGAGCAGCACCCAGAGGAACGGACGCCAACGTTTTTTCTGTGTTGGCTCGCTTGCAATCGTATGGTGTGAAGAAGTTGCAGTATATTCGACGTAGAAAAAGAGTATGCAGAAAGCGAAAGTGATCCAGAAAATGGGTGAAGTGTACGATGGTTGGCGCACCCAAAATAGTGCATTCCAGACAAAGAGCAGCAGGAGAAGTGCACATACCCCAAGCCACTGGTGTGATACGTATTGTTTTCTCCAAACGATGGTGTACGAGAATAGGGTGAGCACGCAGAGCAGAAGATAGACGCTGATGTCGGCGTATGCTCGCTGCAACAGACCTATTGCTGGAAAGAAAAAGAGGAGGAACAGTACGAGCTGACGGAAGGATTTTTTTTCTACTACATGCTGCAGCCAGTGTCGGCAGTGCTCTTGAGAGGTGAAAACAGCATAAACGGTCAAGAGGGTTGTACATGTCGTGTAGATGACCCAGCACACGTTGAGGAATTGAGGAAGGTTCTTATTAAAGAAACTGTAGATCACAAACCACAGGGTCATCCCACTCCACAGGGCGATCACTGTCGACAACAGCGTTTCTTTCTTATCGTGATCGTTCTTCATTGGTACAGAATTGACATATCGAAAAGCTGGATATCATCCTGCAGTGTATCAACGGAGTCTGTGATAACGAAATCTGCATCTCGCAGAGAGAACGATGAAGAGAAAAAACCTTGCGGAGAAAAGGCGATATCACCACCCTCAACCTGCACTCCATCTGTAGAAGTGAGCTGATGAATGCCCGCATCGAGTAGGAGCATTTCTGATGAGTGTTTTTTCAATGGTATTCGCTTTTCTTGATCAATGCGAACAGTCAGAGGATGCTTGGAACTGTTCTTGACAGTGATTGGATTTTGAAGGGGTGGCTGCACAAATACGTCGATCCCTTTTTGACTCGAAAAAGAATCAACCAGAAACCAATTGTTCGTGTTCAGTGTTATTGATTGCACAAGCGTTTTTGATTTTTCCATCTGCTCTTGTGGAGAGTAGAGATGTTCGATGGAAAGCGTGAACACACCTGTTGCTTGTGGGCCCTCAAGAGTGACGATGCCGTCCTGTGAATGAGCAATGGTTTCACCCACAATGGTGCCGTCGATATCAGAAAGTCGTATGAGCAGTTGATCTGTTGATGTCAACGCATGCTGCAGCTTGAGCGAAATCTGCAGTGGCTTATTCGAATAGAGCATCATGCGCACATTGGACTTGGTATTCAAATGATAGGTCACCGGATCAGTCGTCAGGTCGTCGGTACCAGTCCAATCAAAAAAAACTGAGGGAAGGAGCGACGTTGACGTCATTTGCACATGTGCTGATGACGGAATGAGCTCGTGTACCATGTTGAGTTGTTCTTCTGTTGAGCGACACTTCGTGACCGTACTGTCTTGCACTTCACTCCCCATTCGGCGTTTGTAAACTGCAATGCCACATGTGTTCTGAAGCAATTGATAGCCCTTACGCAAAAGGCTTACATGATTCTGTTGCTGCACTACTGCGCTTTTCGTGAGAGTCAAGCGCACACGCGATGTCCCTTTGCCATCGGAAGAAATGCGCACGTGTTTTCCGAATGGTACGGAGTTTGAAAGTTGCAACCGACCGTCCTCACCTCTAGCCATATCGATTGAAGTCATTGCAACTGTTGGCACGCCAGAGCTCGTTCGCTCCCATCCAAATGGTAAAAAGAAAAATGATTCCAATGGAGCAA
>SBBP01000135.1 GCA_005239655.1 Candidatus Microgenomatus auricola
ATATTACCTCTGACGGTGACCTCACGATTGATGCTGCCGGTGGTCAACTCCTCTTAGCAGATACAGATGTATTGAACATTGGTGGACTCACCGCTGTTGCCTACAACGCCCTTTCTAATGCTGGTGGTGCTCCTGGTGCAGCAGCCGTTGCAGCCGATAACGACCTCTTTGTTCAAGGAGACATTGAAGTCGACACCACAGCCACCTTCGATGGGGCGATGTCAATCAACTCTGACATGGACATCATCGGACTCTCTGCAGCAGAAAACGTAGCAATCACAGCAGCAAACGTGACAACGACAGCAGGAGTGATTGATGTCGACACCGATGGCGGAGACGCAACAAGTGCGATTGATGTGCTCAATATCGGATTAACTCAGGATGATGGAACGAATGCAGGAATTGATTACTCGGCAATGGAGGTTCTGCTCACTGGAAACGATCCTGATGGTGATATGTTCGGTCTGACCATCACAGCTGCAGCAACACCAAATGCAGGAGCTGCGACATATGAGGCATTAATTAAACTCGATAACCAGGAAAATACGGCAGGGTCTGTTGGTGACGCAATTCTTGTCACCTCGACAGCTGCAGCGACTTCGACTGGTTTGGATCTTGAATTCGATGGTGCAAGTGCAATCGAATTCGGTGTGAACAATACTGTTGACATGGGCTTCATTGAGTTGGGATATGATGATGAAAACGTTGATCATAACGCGTTTGTCATCGACGCAACCGCAGCAAATGACCAAGCGATTGCTTTCCAAACATATGATGGAGCTGCACGCTGGGAGATGGCATTTGGTTCAGATATCAGTGAAAAGGAAAATGCGGCATTTAACGCTGTTTCAACGGATAACGCATTACTGGTGATCTCTGACGATACGAATAGCAATGATATCTTCATCATCAAAGAAGATGGAACGAGCCAAGCAGATGGTGCTCTGACAAGTACTGGAGCAGACTTGGCAGAATTCTACTACAGCATCCCTGGCTATGATTACTCACCGGGCACAGTGGTCTGTGCGGCGCCAGCCAAAGAAGCTATCCGCCCGTGCGGCTCAGACTATGATGCAAACGTGGTTGGTATCGTCCCAACAAGCCCAGGACTCGTGATTGGTGTTGAACAAGGCGACGTCATGGTAGCACTTGCCGGTCGCGTTCCAACGCACTTCGATAAGAGCAATGGTGAAGTGAAACCTGGAGACTTGCTGACAACGACAAATGACGGTCGCGCAATGAAGCAAACAGAACCAGGCGCAACGATCGGCAAAGCGTTAGAAGCGTCTCAAGGCAAGTCCGAAATCATCGTCTTCGTTGCAGCAGGATGGGACACTCCAGATGCAGTCTCCAAGGCTGACCTCTCCAACCTCACAGTGGAAGAAGTCTCGTTCACGGGAACATTCCATGTGGCGGGTGACGTCACCTTCGATGCCGACCTCACGGTTGGTGGCGGCTTGAACGTCTCTGGAGCAATCACGCAGACATTCACCAAATCTGGCAGCATGGCTGTGGGTGACGCAGTGTACATCAGTGCGAATGACACGGTTGCACAGGCCAAGGCTGACGGCACAACTGGCCCAGCCATTGGTATCGTCGCCGCAGTCAACGGCAGCAAAGTCGATGTGGCTGTTGGTGGCACAGTGAAGGGTCTCTCTGGCCTCATCACCGGACGCACATATTACGTCGGAGTGAACGCTGGAAAAGTCCGTGACTCGGCTCCAACCGGCGCTGGCCAAGTGGTACAAGCCGTGGGTGTGGCTCGTTCAAACACCTCATTACTCGTGATGCCAAGCCTGAATACACGTATTATTCCTGGAACCTCAACCGGAAGCGGTACGACTCCAGGTGCTCAATAAGATCTTGTCACAAAATCAGAGAAGGGATGGGGGTAGCTCTCCATCCCTTTTCCATTAACCGATAACCGTATGGAACAACAGACAATCACACCACCGCAAAACAACAGTGCAGACGAAAAACAAAAAAAACAGATGCAGCCGCTCTGGATGTGCGTCGCCGCAATCATGCTCACGGTTGTACTTCTTGCAGCGCTGATCTTTGTGAAAAGTGCGTATACGACAGCTGCTGCAGACAAGGGTATTAACAGCGATGCCTATCAAGTCGTCACACTCAAATCTGGTCGCAGCTATTTTGGGAAGTTGAGCGACCTGGGCAAAGAGTATGCACGCATTGAAAGCACCTTTTACCTTCAACCAAAAACGCCAGAAGTGAATGAGAGTGGTGAAGTGATCACACCAGAAGGCGATGATGAGTTGCCATTTACATTGCAGCGTATTGGAAATCAGGTTTATGGTCCAGAGGCAGAAATCTTCATTCGCACCGACGATATTTCGAACTGGCAAAATCTTTCCGGCGACTCACCTGTCGCAAAAGCCATCGATGAGTACCTCAGCGGAAAAAAGGAAACAGAAGGAAGCGAGAATAATTAATGCTAAGGTTAGGCAAATATCGACTGTGGATGACTGTAGCCGATGCGTTGACGCTTACACACACACTTGATATCATACGAAAGCATTCATAATTGACTTGAACGATACATGGAAAACGAAATGATGATGAAAACACGAGGGGGAATGATGGGCAACATGATGCTCATGAAACTGGTTATGCTCGTTGTGGTTGTTGTCGGCGGCATGCTGCTCTACCGCATGTGGATAGCCACACCAGCTCTGCCAAGCGACCTGAAGGATGGAGGAGTGAAAGCAGTGTTCATTGACAACGGCCAAGTCTACTTCGGCTACGTTGAAGCGGCAAACAAGGATTTTCTGCGCATCAAGAACCCATACTACTTGCAGCGCCAGACCGTGTTGCAAGAACCGGTCGAAGAAGGAAAGGAAGCCACCACTCGCCAGCAACTTTCTCTCACCGCTCTTGGTGGAGATAACTTGCAGCTCCATGCCCCAGAACGCGAAATGTACGTTCCATGGGACACCATTCTCTACATGGAAGATTTGAAAGAGGATTCAGAAGTCGTGAAGCTCATCACCGAGGATGTTGCGAAGGTCGAAAGCGGTGACAGTGCAAGCAGCGGCGGCACCAACGCCAACACCAATTCAAGCGCAAGCGCAAGCACAAACACGAACAGCGAGGCACCCAAAGAGTAATCAACGCGCATGGAACCAAAAACAATGCAGAGCACCGGAAACCTCGCCCAATGGCTCATGGCCATTGCGCTGCTCGTGATCGCCGGTGTTGGGATCTGGAAAGTCATGATGTCGGAGAGTGAGGAACTGGTTGGTGAGAACCAACTCAAAGAAGAAGCAATCCAAGCAGTCTTCTTAAGCGATGGCCAAGTCTACTTTGGTGATATCACCGAAATAGAAGAGGACACACTCGTACTCGAAAATGTTTTCTACCTGCAAGTCGATCAGGATTTACAGGCGGGTGAGGAAAACAGTCAGCAGTCACTCTCGTTGGCAAAGCTTGGCGCAGGAGAACTCCATGGCCCAGAAGACAAAATGGTGATTAATCGCGACCAAGTGCTCTTTTGGGAGAACTTGAAGAACGACTCTGCTGTGGTCAAGGCGATCGATTCCTACGTTCCGGGTACACAGTCGATTACGCCGTCAAATACCAACAAAAATTAAGTGTTATTCACAGACACTCCGCTGCACACGGCGGAGTGTTTTTGTACTTGCGTGGCAGCAGTCGTAGCGGCTATACTCTTTTGCGTATGGCATCTTTGCCTCAAAAAAACAGCGTACGTATTTTGGGCATCGAAACATCGTGTGATGACACCGGTGTAGCGATTGTTGCGGCACAGAGCGATGGGTCATGCACGATTGTTTCAAATATCGTGCATAGCCAAGACCACACGAGAACAGGCGGAGTGGTTCCCGAAGTGGCAGCGCGCCACCACGCGAACGCCATCATGCCAACGATTGAAAAGGCACTCGCTGAAGCGCAGTGCACACTGCAAGAGATTGATGCCATTGCGGTGACACGCGGGCCAGGCTTGATCGCCTGTTTGCTCGTTGGAGTGGAGACTGCCAAAGCCATCGCATTCGCAGCCGGAAAGCCAATCGTTGGTGTGAACCACATGGAAGCGCACGTCGCCTCCACATTTGTGGAACACCCGCATATTGAATTTCCAGCTGTCGTGTTGCTTGCGAGCGGCGGACACACCATGTTGGTGCACATGAAAGATCGAAACACCTATGAGCGCATTGGCAACACACGCGACGATGCTGCAGGAGAGGCGTTTGATAAAGTGGCGAAGATGCTGGGGTTACCGTATCCGGGCGGACCGCAGATCGCCGCACTCGCGTCACAAGGAAATCGGCATGCGATTGTTTTTCCGCGGCCAATGATCGCTACGGACGATCTGGATTTTTCGTTTGCAGGATTAAAAACCGCGGTGTCATATCACATTCGCGACCATCAGCCAGCGACGGAACAGAACCGTGCAGACATCGCAGCAAGCTTCCAAGAGAGTGTTGTATCGGTGTTAGTTGAAAAAACGCGTTTGGCCGCGCAGCAGTACAACGCACGCACAGTGATTTTGGGTGGTGGGGTTTCGGCAAATGCGGAGTTGCGATCACGTTTGCAGAGTACGGTAGAAACCGGCGACGTTCGCGTCGTCGTGCCGTCACCGGGATTATTCACCGATAACGGAGCAATGATTGCGGTTGCAGCCGCACCGCGTGCACTGCGCAGTGATTTTGACGAATGGAAAAATGTGATCGCTGATCCCAATCTTCGGATCGGCGCGCCGGGAAAGTAACGAGTGAAATTTATTGTAAGACCTGATCGAGCACTGTGGTCATGGAGGATTTGCCTTCTGCTGCAGTGATCGGCAACGCTCCTGGAATGTTGGCAATCACTTTGCCGTTGTTGTCCACCACTTGCACAAATGGAGTGCCGGTTGCACCCAGTGCTTGCGCTTGATTGGCATCGGTTGTCACCAGGCTGGCATATTTTTCGCTGGCAAGGCACTCATCAAATTTCGTGCGATCAAGTCCAAGCTCGTCTGCGATGGTGTAGAGTTCGGAATCCTCTAACTTGTTGTTCGATGGCGTGCGCTCGAAAATTTTGTCGATATACTCCCAGAATTTTCCTTGCTCAGAAGCGCACTCTGTGGCCTCTGCTTCACGTGGCGCTTTTGAATGGATTTTGAGAGGGAAGTGTTTGTACGCCCAGCGCACCTTACCGTCGTACTTCTCAGCGACTTGTAGCATCGTGGCGTGGAATTTTTTGCAATACGGGCATTCTAAGTCCGAGAACTCCACAACGGTGACATCACCGCTGCCACGAATGTGTGACAACGTGTCCATATCAATGGACGTTGCCTTCGCAACGGCATTCGTGTTCGTGCGCGCACTATTCGTTGTCGTTGATCCCTTCGTTGTAACGGCACCAAGGTCAACGCCTTTCACCATAAGCACCAGGAGAATGACAAATCCAACGGCAAACAGTGCGGCTGCGGCAGTGATGACCCCTGCCCAAAACGCCAGCTGCGGCGGCATCTGACGCAGTATGGTTTTTATCAATTCTTGCTGTGTTTTTAGCTGTTTTTGCTCTTGGTTTGTGTCGGTCATTGAGGGTTTGGTTATCGCGCAATGGTGGGTAGTATAGGTGATTTTTTTGTACAGGTCAACTTATCCACAGGGTATCGCATTGACCGGTTTTTTGAGTTCGTGTAGTATCTGCGATTGTCGTGCCAAATCCAATTCAACGACACCTCGAGGAGCCTGATGGCACGATTTTTTGCGGGTAAAACCGTAGAAAATCAGGTAACCTCAAACCACCGCCTACGACCATCCTACGGTACGAGGCATTCTCAAGGAGTACGCTATCATGCGTGCGCAGACCGCCCCCAAGGGCATCGTGAAGCAGATCGACCGCAAGGTCGGCATCAACATCCGCGTCGTCACCGCCGGCGACCGCGAGAGCCTCATCGACTGGCTGGCCAAGCAGATCGAGCAGCAGGGCCTCAA
>SBBP01000036.1 GCA_005239655.1 Candidatus Microgenomatus auricola
ACTTTGGAGTGCAGTGACAACGATAGCCAACGCTGTACAGGTGATCGTTGATGCTGTTTGGGCTCTCGTGACGTTCTTGGGTACTGTTATTGAGATTGTCGTGTCCGCAGTGCAGAGTGTTGCTCAGGCGTTCACTCGGTTGTGGTAACCGTATCGAAGCAGGATTCCTTGAGGCTTGCATTTTCGACAGATTCGCAGAGTTCTCGACTCCATTGGCGGATCGCACTGTGGGTCATGCACAGATCCACACGCTCGCTATTGCTGAGTTCGCTGCAGAGTTCAGGTTGATTTTGAAAAATGGCAACCATTGATGTGCAGATTTCTTCTTGATCCGCATTGGCGTTCGTTGTACACACAGATACATCATTTTCGATCGCCGCTTGTATTCCAGTACAGTTTGTCCCTCCGTTTTTCAAGCAGAGTTCAGCATCAAAGGTGTAGGTGAGCTGAGAATCATCAAATCCAGCATGGTAGGGGTAGTTGGCTATCCCATTCATCACGCATGCTGATGTTTTTTCTGAATCGCCTGTTCCTGTTCCCGTGTAGGTATAGCTGTAGTCCGTAAGTTGCCACTGCCATCCAAAACCCTTGTCGCCTGGAAGGAGAAAGAGCAAATAGGAGCTGCCATTGGGTTTATCGTACAAAATGCTCTCGCAGGTAAACAGTTTATGGTAGTTTTGCACATTCCGTACGGGGTACCAGGTGTCGTGATACCACACGCGAGAGACTGGTATCTGCTTCTCATTGACGACCGTCACGATCGAAACCAGTTTTGCAGTGGAAAAACGGTCCGCCAGGGTGTAATCTTGCACAGAGCAGATGAGGACGTCACGTTTATCAATCCGGAGCAGTTCCATCAGTGCTGTTGCCTCACTGTCGCAGACCAGTTCGTCTTCAGCCGTGTCTTTATGTTTCGATTGGAGTGAAAACGCACCATCTTTCCATGCCGGGACGACGAGTGTGGCAATGATGTATACCAGAAATGCGCAGACGAGGACGATTGCAGTGCCGATGATGTATCGTCGACTATTTTGAGTGTTCATTGCAACAGAGTATAGCAAAAATATCTGTGCTGGGCGAGTGTTCGCACGTTTTTACAGTTGCATTTTTTCCTGGGATGTTTTGCAGTCATTGACTAGCGCACCTGCCTGTGGATTACTTGTGGTCTTCCGTAGACTTGCACACTATTCAAAGAGTTGTGTATAATAGTAACGCAAAAATAGAGAACAGAATGCATAGTCGTTGGACACAGGTGGTCTATTCCACATTACTTCTTCTTTACAAGAAGCCGCTTTTCTAGCGGCTTTTTTAATAATTTTGTCTTTATTCAATAAAAAAATATGATTCACACACTCAAACGAAGTGTCGGCCACCTCTGGTGGGCGATCGCAGCAATTGTGTTTGGTAGTGTCATGGTTGCCAGTAGCGCGCAGGCGGGCACATACACTGCATATGATCTGCCCGACTTTACTGCCACGATGTCTGACACCACAGCTGGTGCGACATCAGATGTGACAGTGACGTTTACGATGCCCGCGGACATGTCCACTGATGGGTCATTCACATTGAGCACCCCGTATGTGTACAGTTACGCAGGTGGTGTGTACACCTACGATTCACTCGACATCACGTATGCAACGATTACCTCAAATGAGTTGACGGTCAGTTGGCAAGGCGACTCCTATGTGAGTTTTTACCCCACAGCCAGCCTTGTGACCGGACAAACAGTTACAATCAACATTTCGGGCGCGATCAATCCTGAGGGAGTGGAAGGAACCGGAACGTTCAGCTTGAGTGGGTATGAATATATCTGGACAGCAGACTACAGTGATTACGACCAAAATGATTTTTCCGGTTCGCAAACTCAGGTTTTTGGAGAAATTGATTTGATTGTCACCGTTACTGATGCTGACGGCATCACTCCTGTCTCTGATGTGTATGTCTATCTTTCGTGGTATAGCGATGATTGGAGCTCATACGAGAGCTATAATGGAACCACGGATTCCGACGGAAAAGCCTATTTTTCTGGGTTAACAAGCGGAAATTCCTATGACATCAGCTTTAGCTACTACGGTAGCGATACGACCAACAGCGTTCCTGCGAACTCCACGGTCACCTATGCTGGAACACCCGGTCAAGCGGCAGCATACGCATTTGCCGTGCCAAATCTGATTACCCACTGGGTTGAAGACGATGGTGTAACCCCGATAGCGGATGCGTACTGGTATGCGTATAAGACCGACTACACAAACTGGGATGAATATGTGTGGGTGTATGGGTATACTGACAGTCTTGGGACTATTAGCGGCAGCGTGACACTGGATGGTTCCTATGAACTTGGTGTTTATGATGCCAATTGGAACTATTACACCTTCGATTTCACTGTTTCTGGCGGTGTCGTTTCCGGCCTTGCGGATCCTATAGAAAAGCCGATACCAGAAGTAACAGGAACAGTCACGGCTGGAGGGTTACCAGTGTCTAGTGCCTATGTCTACGTGCACGATGAATTCTGGTCAACCTATCGTGGCGCGTATACGGATGTTGACGGTAACTTTGAAATTGCTGTTGGTGAAACGGGTACATTCTACCTTGAAATAGACCCCTGGGGCTTGCCACAAGGGTATTTTCCACCAGCTGCAACACAGATTGCGGTCACTTCTGGTGTTCCCGGCAGCGCACTTACAATCGAATTAGCAGTGGCCACAAAGGCCATCTCAGGTGAAGTCAGCTACAACGGCGATACAACCGCAGGCATTGCCTCGGGTACGCCGGTCACAGATGCCTATGTCTATGCCTATCAGGTTGGTGGTAGCTACGGTTGGGCCTATAGCATGACCGATAGCAATGGTCAGTTTGAAATGCCTGTTACTGGAGGGCTCTGGTATGTCTACATTTATCAATCCAGTTGGCCATCCACGTGGGCTTATAGCGGCGAAACATTGCAGGCTGAATTCCAGAATGATAGCACGGAAGAAACCGCAGAATTCCACATTCATGTTGATCCGTACAACTCTGATATTATTGGGTCAGTCCAATACCCAGATGGTTCGCCCGTTGGTGAAAGTGCGGTCTGGTTGTATGCGTGGGGTGGTGAAAATGGAAACATCTGGAGTTATTCCTATACAGATGCAAACGGTGCATTTGACATTCCTGTGACTGAAGGCAGCTTTGATGTGTATGGCTACTTCTACAGCATGGACGGTTCTAACATCTATAGTTTCCCAAATATCGAGACTCAATCACTCTCTGCAGGTGAAACCGTCGACCTGGGAGTGATCACGCTCGATGAGAAAACCAGCCATATCCAAGGCAGTATTCTGTTGCGAAGCACCGGTGAGGGTGTTGCAGATCAGTATGTCTATGCCTGGAGGACAGACGGTAGTTGGGAATGGGCGTGGGATACCACAGATTCAACTGGTGCCTACGACTTGGTTGTCGGTCCAGGAGACTGGATGGTGTATATCTATACATGGGGATTGCAGGTGAACGGTCAAGATGTGGTGTACACCGGCGGAGGGAAATCCGTCACGATCGCTGATGACGAAACGGTTGCTGGTCAAGACTTCAACTTGGATATCACCGATGCCACAATGAATTTCTTGGCACAGGATAGCAGCGGGAACACGCTGGATAGCGAATACGGATGGGTGAGCGTCTACGAAGCTGATGGTGGCGACTACGGTTGGTATAGCATTGGCTGTTATGTGGACCGTGGAAATTGCGAAACGAAGGTGGCATCTGGAGTCGAATACTCGGTGACTTACTACTCGTATAGCGCCTGGGGTTGGGGTGGCACGGATACAGATACCTACACCTATACCGGCATGCTTGTGGACGGTGCAGCAGCCAGCACAGTGACTCTGGGTACGAATGAAACACAAGATGTGGTATTGAACATGGCGCTCAATGATGTCACGGTTTCCGGAAGTTTCTTGGATGAAAATGGTGACGCAGCCTATGTCTACGGTGGTGTCTATGCCACAAACAATTATGGTGCATGGGCATACACCGACGTCTACGGTGAGTCGGAGTACTCTCTCGCCCTTTCTGCCGGCACCTGGATTATCAGTTACTGGACATACGGTGACTGGTGGTCGTATGGATACGGCGGAAGCGTTGAACTGACCGTTGCCTCTGGTGAAGAATGGGATCAGGATTTCTACGTGTTGGATAGCAGTGCAACGATTTCTGGTACAGTGCTGGACCCTGATGGAAATCCCGTCACCACACCAACATTCGTGAAAGCGTCCACAAGTTACGGCACTGCAAACACCGAAACAGAAGAAACCTACGGGTTGATTTCGCAGACAACCTACACGGATGAAAGTGGTAACTTCTCCATGAATTTGCCGTCTGGTACCTACTTCCTCACTGCGGCATCTTCAGAATACCTTGATCCACAGCCGGTTGAAGTGACTGCAGACACCGTAGGCAGCGCCGAGGGTGTGGTACTGCAATTCGTTGCGTCCGACGCCACGATTTCTGGTAACGTTTCTGACGGAGCGGGCATCACAATGAATGCACATCGAATCCTTGCGCTTGGTGATGGTGTTGAAGATGCCTATGTCTACGCCTATTCGTCCACGGGAAGTGCCGTCAACACAGCGACTGACGAGTACGGGAACTTTGAACTGCCTGCGACACTGGGAACATGGTATGTCGGTGCGGTGCATGAGAGCAACACCGTTGCGTACTTCAGTGCACTCTCGGAAGTTACCGTTGATGAGGCAACAGAAACATTGAATCTGTCGCTCACGGATATACTCGACTTGCCAGAAGGCCAGACTGTCCAATTTGATCCTCAGGATGCCACAGTGATCACATTGGAGAACGGTGTCGAAATCAACATTCCTGCCAACGCGATTACCTCTGAGGATATTGCGCAGGTGACGGTTGTGGTGACGCCAAAGGCTGAAATTGCCCATGAACCGGGCCAGACTCCGCTTAGCATTGGCTACCAGTTGACCGTGACTGATGCAGACGGCAACCCGATTACCACCTTTGCCGGAGATGTGACGATTACAATTCCGTATACGGATGCAGAACTGACTGATGCAGGGGTTACCGAAGACGATCTTACCGTTGGATACTACGAGGATCAGGCTGATGCCTGGCAGGAGACCGATGGTGTAGTGGTGGTGAATGAAGACGAAAATGAATTCATCATTACAACTGATCACTTCTCACTCTTCAGTATCATGAGCAGTCAGAGTGCAGCAGTGTCGGGAGATGAAGATGGTGGTGTCGATGGTGATGAGGAAACGGCTCCTGGAGAGGAAACGCCTGTCGACGGTGTCTTGGGTGTACCGACAGACTTGGATGCCGGAGTGCGCAAAGCACATACACTGAAGGTCAGTTGGGTCGGTGATGGTGACGCGGCTTCTTACAGAGTGCGTGTCGTGAATCCGAAGACAGACAAGACAGTGAAGATTGTGAGTGCTTCTAGCGCGGAGAAAGTGGTCAAGAAACTGAAATCCAACAAACTGTATCAGTTCTCCGTTCGTTCGGTGGGCTCAACAGTCTCAAAGAGTGCATGGTCTGAAGTGCTGGTTGCACGCACGAAGCCAGGAGCACCAAAGAACCTTCGTGTAAAACGTGTCTCTACGGATGAGGCCACACTCAAATGGGATGCGTCTCGTGGGGTCTTGGATCGTTACCTTGTCACTTTGTACGATGCGGACAAACAGGTGATTCGCCGAGTCAAGACGAAGAAGACGCGTCTGCTCGTGGAAAACCTTGATGCGGGTACAAAATACTCCTTCCGTGTGCGTTCGAAGTTCAACAAGAAGAACATTTCAACGTTCTCGAAGCGTAAAGTGTTCACGACGGACATAGAAGTAGTTCAGTAGGTCGCGATAGATAACAAAAACACGGCTCTCGCATGTGCGAAGCTGTGTTTTTGGTATACTCAATGGATGCAGAACTATCATGTGTTCATTTCTGGACAAGTGCAGGGCGTCTCGTTTCGGTATCGTGCACAGGAAAAAGCTGCTCGTTTTCGGGTTGCGGGTTGGATTCGGAATACGAATGATGGGCGCGTAGAAATTGAAGTGGAAGGGGATGAAAAGGCGGTTGAACAGTTTATTGCCTGGTGTCGTCGTGGGCCGATGTTTGCGCGTGTGGAATCTGTTGATCTTGTCTCCGGGGACCCAAAAGGGTTTGAGTCATTTGAAATAATAGGCTAAACTACGCTGTGTTGGCCCCGGTCGTTCAACGGATAGGACGTAGGCCTCCGGAGCTTACAATAGAGGTTCAATTCCTCTCTGGGGCACATTATGCACAAACGGCAACGCACTGTTCTCATTCTGTTAGCGCTCATTGTGGTGATTCTTGCGCTGGCTCTACTGTCGATCCTGTTGCGAGGTGAGGTTTTGCCAACACAGGAAATCAGTGAGATGATACCGTACACAGCACAAACGAATATGATAATGACCCTCCAGAGTTCAGCGTTTCAAGACAATCAGGCAATTCCGGCGGAATACACTTGCGATGGTGAAGGCAAGAATCCCGCACTCGAATTTTTGAATATACCTGACGGAGCGAAAAGCCTCGCACTCATCATGGAAGACCCGGACGTACCAAAAACAATTCGTGAAGATGGGATGTGGAACCACTGGTTGGTTTGGGACATGGCCGCAACAACACGTGAGATTCGCTCCGGCGCAACCGCACCGGGCACGGTTGGTCAGAACACCAGCGGCATCTTTGGGTATACTCCACCATGCCCTCCGGACCGAGAGCATCGGTATGTTTTTACACTGTATGCACTTGATGCAAAGATGAGATTGAATGCGGAGGCGACAAAAGAAGAGTTGATCGACGCCATGGATGGGCATATACTAGAAACAGCTCAGCTCATCGGTGTCTATAATCGTCATTAAACGTATGGCCCATTACGTGTGTATAGGCGGCTGCGAAGGGGTGTCTGACGAGCCTGGTGCGTGCCAGGCACAGGACTGCCCCAACTATGAGCTCGACCTCGTCGAGTGCAACTGCGAAGACGGCAAACACGAAGGCATGTTGGACTACGGAGCGTGATGCCCGCGCCTGTTTTTTGACTTTTAGCCAAAATTTGGTAGTATTAGTATATTCATTTGTAGCGAATCATACCTATGCCTGAACTCAGACACGTCGCTCAAAGGCATCCTGATCTTCTACACACACAAACCGAAAAACTCCCAGAGCTTCGTGTGAATCAGGGCGTATTGTATGTTCGCGAAGGAGAAAAAGGATACTCACTTGTTTCAGGGTATTTGGCTTTTGGTGATGAACGGTCAGATCATGCTCTTGTTGCACCAGAACACGTGAAGGACTCTGGTCAGTTTGCTCGGGCGTTCCGAAATTATGACAATATGCAGAAAGGTCATACTGTGTATTTAGCAATTCCTCCTGATATTCAGCAAAAGGTATTTAAGGAGACGCAGTCGTTACCCTACGCAGATCTTCGACGGTTGAACCCTTCTCGAAGGGATGTGCAAGAGGAGATTGAACAATCATTTGCGATGCAACAATCCCTGATGCAGTCTGAAAAGATCAACGTGCTTCCGGATCGCGTTTTGCAGGAGGAGGCTCATATGAAACCACTGCGAGCAGGCCGCATGACAGCAGATACCTATCGCATTATGGAACGTCGAGCTGCGTACGCAATGCATAATGCGTTTCGTGATACGTGCGTGGAACTTCCGGCAGAAGAGGGAGGAGACTGGCCGTTTCTTCTGCGTTGCCTTGAGCTCATTGATCGTGCACTGGAGTCTGCGCGGTCGACAATTGAAGAATTTATACGAGAGCAGCAGACTCGACATGTGGAGTTGCGTCGGGGTTATCGCGCCAAAGAGGATGTGAACGTTCGAACGAAACGAGAGTTGGAACAACGAATGCTGAGCACAAGCATCAGACAACTTCAAACAGAACAGCTTCAGAATGATACGAACAGTCAGGTGTTACGGCCGTATTTGGAAGCTCGACAGTGTGTGCTGAATGAACTTGGAAAGCTCGTCGCAGCAAATCGCTGGTACCACGAATCCAACACAGCACAACAGAATTGATGCGGATTCGTACACCGATTGAACAACTGGTCTTTGGAGGTCAGGGCCTTGGCAGAAGCCAAGGTCGTGTTGTTTTTGCATGGAATGCGTTGCCGGGCGAAGAGGTGACTATTCGTGTGACGCGGAAGAATCGAAAGTTTTTTGAAGGCATTGCTGAGGAGGTACATGTGGCGTCACCAGACCGCGTTGATCCACCAGAGCCACATTTTTTATCGTGCAGTCCGTGGCAGATTCTTCCGTTTGGAAAAGAGATGGAGTGGAAGCGGCAGATTGCGATGGAAACCTATTCGCACATCGGCGGCTACACCCTTGAGCAGCTTGAAATCGTTTCGGACGGCGTGGAATTTGGCTATCGCAATAAAATGGAGTTCAGTTTTGCGCATGATGAAAGTGGAGTGGTTCAGCTGGCGTTCTTTGAGCGTGGTCAGCATCGTACAAGAGCGATTGATTCGTGTGCGTTGGCGCATCCCGCAATCAACGAAACCGCAGGGCAGATTGTGCGCTGGATCCGCGAACAGCAAATCCCACTGCGTTCGTTGAAGTGCCTCATTATCCGCAGTAACCAAAAAGGCGAAACGATCGCAGGTCTGTTTATCAAAGATCGTGTGTCTCTCGCTAATTTTCCACAGCGTCACGACCGCTGGCTTGGGTTCCAGGTGTTTTTGTCCAATTATCGCAGCCCAGCCGCAGTGATTGATGAGACACTCTACACCGACGGCCACACGTGGATTGCTGAAGATGTGAATGGCGTCACATTGCGATACGGCCTTTCGAGTTTTTTCCAAGTGAATGTTCCGCTCTTTGTGAAGGCGCTGAATGATATCAAGCCGTTTATTGAAGACCGTAGTTTCGTGGTTGATTTCTATGCCGGCGTTGGAGCGATCAGCATTGCACTGCACGATCGTATTGCAAATGCAGAGCTCGTGGATAACAATGTCGAAGGAATCGATTTCGCGCAGCAGAACATCGCACTGAATCAACTGAATGGATACACTGCACGAGCGATACCCGCTGAACAGATGACCGAACTCATCACGCAAGAGAAGACGATTCTCCTTGATCCTCCTCGTGCCGGTCTACATGAAGACGTGACGCGTGCGCTCCTGGAACAAAAACCGAAACGCATTATCTATCTTTCGTGCAACATCTCAACGCAGGCTCGTGATCTGCAGAGGCTCTCAAAAATCTATCACGTTGCATTTTCGCGTTTGTACAATTTTTTCCCACGAACGCCGCACATTGAAGGATTGTGTGTGTTTGATAGAATAGCGCAATGAAACGAGCTGTGATTATTCACTGCTGGGGAGGGATGCCGAATTACTGTTGGTATCCGCAGACAACGGTCGAACTCGAAGCTGCTGGTTTTTCTGTGGTTGTTCCGGAGATGCCCGATACGGATCACCCGCGTTTTGATGCGTGGTTGGCTGCGGCAACTCAATCGATCGGTGAGCCAGATGAGGATCTCTATTTGATTGGGCATTCGCTGGGTTGCATCACGATTTTGCGTTATCTGGAGAGGCTGCAGGCTGCGCAACGCGTTGGCGGTATTGTGTTGGTTGCGGGTTTTGCGCATTCTCTCGGGTCGGACTATTCCGAAGTCGATTCTTTTTTTCAGACGCCGGTGAATGTGGCTGCAGTGAGAACACGCGCGGGATCAATTGTCGCGATTCATTCGGACAACGACCCGTATGTCCCAATGGAGTACGGTGAGGAATTGAAAGCGACGTACGGTGCGGAACTCATGATCAAGCATCAGATGGGTCATTTTTCCGGACGTGTCGATAGCCCCGAGAGTTGCACTTCTCTGCCAGATGTTTCCGCAGCAGTGATTCGAATGAGTGAGCACGCATGAAAGTTTCCATCGTCATCCCGGCAAAAAATGAGGAAAAGGTGATTGATGCGTGTTTAGAATCCATACTCGCGCAGACGCAACGCCCGCACGAAGTGATTGTAATCGATAATGCCTCAACCGATAGGACACGTGCCACCCTCGAGGGTTTTGTTCCGCGGTTTCGCCACAAAGAAATTTCGTTGGTGATTTTGTCGTGTATTCATGGCAACCAAATTGAGTCTCGCGGCATGGGGTTTCGCACGGCAAAACATGAAATCATTGCGACACTGGATGCCGACACGATACTGGATCCGCACTGGGTGGAAGAGACGATTCGCTGTTTTGAGAGTGATCCATCGATTGTGGGCATGGGCGGGCGGATTGTCTTTGATGAGCGCCTCGTTGCGTTTGTGCATTGGTGGGTGTTCACCTGGTATCGTCTTTTTCCGAAGAACTATTTTTTCTACGGGTGTAATGGTGCCTTTCGACGCTCGATCTATCACCAGATTCCTCGGATTGAAGAATGTCGAGCGTTGATTGAGAAATATCAACTACATGAGCCGTATGACGATCTTTTTCTCTCGTTTCAGCTGAAAGCGCATGGACGTGTTGTGCAATGGCGGCGTGCCAAAGTGCGTGCGCGGTCACGTATGGCAGGCCAACCAGGCTCATCGGTCGCCACCCTCACGCGTTCGTGGAGACAGCTGAGGGAATCGCTGCTTCTCCAAAAGTTGCTAAAACCGTGATACAATCGTGTGCGATATGGAAAAGATGATTGACGCTGTTCTGGAGGCACTCTCTCAAGGGAAATGTGTCGCTGTGACAGATGCTGTTGACCGAGAGGATGAGGCTGATTTGGTGATCGCCGCACAGTTCATCACCGAAGAACAGATGGCGTTTATGATTCGCCATACCAGCGGAATTTTGTGTGTACCGATGACGCACGAACGCCTTATGCAACTGGATATACCGTTGCTTTCATCTACACACTCAACGCGTTTTGGTACGCCGATGGCGATGCCGGTGGACTATCTTCCGACGTCGCGAGGCGGAGTCTCCGCTCAAGAGCGAGTCAGCACGGTTCGCGCCCTCATTGATCCAAAAACACAGCCGAGTGATTTTGGCCGCCCTGGTCATGTGTTCCCACTCCAGGCGCATCCACAGGGTTTGGCCGGACGGCGGGGGCACACCGAGGCAGCCATTGTGCTGATGGAGCGTTGTGGGTTGTACCCCGCGGCTGTGATTGGTGAATTGATGGATGACCGTGGTAAAATGTTACGAGGAGATGTGCTTCACGATTTCTTGGAAGAGCATCATATTTCGTTCTGCACGATTAACGATATCGCAACATGATTCACACACAATATCGAAACATTCCGCAAACGATGGGCACGCAGCACCCGGATAATGCCCATGCACCGTACTGGGAAACGGATGGCGACGGCTTTGTGAGTACACAGGAAGAGGTGCGCGAGTGCGCGTCGTCGTTTCAAGATTTGGGATGCGAGGAGTACATGTGGGACTGGGAAGGCAAACACGTGGACGAGGGAGTGATTGAAAAACTGCTCACCGAATACCATGATTTTTTTTCAACGCACCAAATCGGCAAAGATCGCTTTTTGACCTTCCGCATTCCAAATATTTGGGAAGAAAAGGGGAGGTCGCTTGCTCGCGCGTTCATGAATATTCTCACCAGCGAAGAGTTTGCGCGCGATTTGAAACTGCACACCCCTCCGTTGTTCGAAATGATTTTGCCCATGGCAGACAAAGCCGAAAAGCTGATTTCGATGCAAAAAACGTTTACAGAATTGGCGCGGTTTAAGCATCGATTGTTTCAAGACTCTGACCGGCAGTTCAACTACGTTGAGATGATCCCGTTGATTGAGGGTGTGCATTCAATGGTGTCCGTGCGCCAGCTGCTCGACGACTATCTCAAACTGCATAAGAAATACTACAAGACGCAGCCGCGAATCATGCGAATATTTTTGGCTCGCAGTGATCCGGCGCTTATTTCGGGATTGGTGCCAGCGGTTCTGGGGAACAAAATTGCGTTGTCTGAATTGGTACAGTGGAGCGCCAAGCGAAAGGTGGATGTCTACCCGTGGTTGGGCGCGGGTTCGCTGCCGTTCCGCGGCCACGTGCGGCCAGATCGTGTGGACTATTTTCTCAAGACCTATCCGGGTATTCGCAGCGTGACGATTCAGTCATCCTTCCGATACGATTTTCCATTGGCGACCGTCAAAAAAGGGATTCGAGAATTGAATACCAAACTCTCACGTACGCAACCTGTGGTGTTGAACGCTGCGGAGTCTCGCCTGCTGACTCGGGCCATTCACGCGTTAGAGAAACCATATCAGCGCACGGTGTTTTCGCTTGCAGGGGAGATTAACGATATTGCCAGACACGTCCCAAGCCGGCGTGAGCGGCGATTGCACATTGGTCTTCTGGGGTATGGGCGCAAGATGGGAAGCACCAAACTGCCGCGGGCAATTACGTTTACGGCCGCACTCTACTCACTGGGATTGCCACCAGAGTTGATTGGGACTGGTCGGGGGCTCGCAGCGTTGTCTGCGTCTGAGCTTGCGGCACTCGAAAAACACTATCCCACGTTGCCGATCGATTTGCTGCATGCCGGACAGTACCTGAACACAGAAAATCTGACATTTTTGGCAAAGACCAAGCGGGGTTTCCGAGAGATTCAAGAAGATGTCGAGCTGCTCGAAGCCTACTTAGGCACAACGCTGGGACCACGTTCTGCAGAGAGTTTTATTCACCGCAATTGGACATCGACACTCTTTTTCCTGCGCAAAAGTCAAAAACAAATTACGACAGCGATTCGTGAGTCAGCAAAAATTCGTCAAAGTTTAGGATAACACCTATGCGTTTACGTATTTTCGGTCTCGAGCGACAGAAGCTAATGGACTTCATCCAGGAACACCATCCGGAATTTGAGATTGTCGAATCTGATCCAGATGTAGTGGTCTGTTTTGGTGGAGATGGAACGCTGTTATTCGGTGAACGACAGTTTCCTGGAATACCAAAAATCATGATCCGTAACAGTCAGGTATGCGCGAACTGCGCGGAATTGGGTAAAGATGTTGTCTTACGACTGCTGCACGAAGGACGGTATACGGTGGTTGAGCATTTGAAACTCGAAGGACACGCAAACGGCCAACACCTCATCGCATTGAATGATATTGTGGTTGCGCATCCGCAGGTGAATGGGACACTTCGAGCCAAGGTACGCATCAATCGTCGCCCGTACGGCGATGCGATTTTAGGCGACGGGATTGTGGTGAGCACGCCGGTTGGCTCAACCGGATACTATCAAAGCATTACGCGCAGTCACTTTCAGTCTGGCATCGGTATTGCGTTTAACAACGCCGTCAACATCGTGAGTCACTTGGTATTAGACGAGAATACACATTTAGAAGTTGAAGTCATCCGGGGACCTGGGGTTGTTGCGGCGGATAATGATGAGACCCAGATTCCTCTCGAGACAGGTGACCATGCCGAGATCTATCGATCAGCAGAGAAAGCGCGGCTGATTCGTTTTCCAGAGGAGTATGCACGCTTCCATATTCAAACCGGAACCGAGCGTGTGCCACTTGGTTTTTGTCAGACGTGCCATCAGCCCTATCAGAATGCCTGAGACGATACTCGCGATAGTGACCGGGAATAACAAAAAGTTTGCCGAGATGTCTCGCGCACTGCATGATCTTGGTATTGAGACCGAACGTGTCGATGCCGAGATTGACGAAATAAAGTCTATGGATGTTGAGTGTGTAGTGCGTGATAAGGCGTTGAAGGCATTTGCGCTGGTGCAGCGTCCGGTTCTTGTGGATGATTCTGGGATCTATTTTGAGAAGTACAACAATTTTCCTGGTACGTATTCAAAATTTTTGTTTCGAGCTATTGGGTATGATGGTATTTTTCGATTGGTGCAGGAGGGCGATCGTGCCACGTTTATCTGCTGTGTGGCGTATATGGATGGGACACTTCGAGAGCCGATGGTGATGAAGGGTGTCTATCCTGGCACCATTACGGAAAATTTTCCACGAGATGAAACGAACGAAATGCCATATGCTCCGCTCTATGTTCCACATCACAGTGTGGTCCGCATGTCGGAGATGACTCCGGAAGAGCGTGCGCTCGATCACCGGCACCAAGCGTTGAAGCAGTTTGCCCAATGGTATCAACAACATCACGCGTAATATGCCAGCCGCACGCGTTGTGCTGATTCATTATGGAGAGCTTGCGTTGAAAGGAGGCAACCGCAAGCAGTTTGAGAAACAGCTTGAGCAGAATGTTCGCATTGCGCTCCGAGGGTTGTCGGTCGTGACGCATCGTCTGTATGGGCGCTTGCTCGTAACCGAGAAAACCGATGGTGCGCTCACTGATGAAGTTGCCATTGCGGAGCGTCTGTCGCATGTGTACGGCATTGCCAAGTTTTCGTGCGGGTATGAGATCGAGGGCGGATATGCGGAAATAGAAAAAGCCGTTGTCGAATTACTACGTGACACGCCCTATCGCACATTTGCCGTGCGGACACTTCGCGTAGACAAACAGTTTCCACTGACCAGTGAGGACGTAAACCGAAAATTAGGTGCCGCGATTCTTGAGCGTTACCGCAGTGCTGTTGATTTGGACAATCCAGAACTGGAGGTGCGGTGTATCATTAGCCCAGATGGTCATTTTGTTGCCTGGAAGTGGCACAACGGAGCCGGTGGTTTGCCTGTGGGCAGCAGTGGAGTGGTTTTTTCACTGCTTTCTGCCGGCATTGACTCACCAGTTGCCAGTCACCGTATGATGAAACGCGGCAGCCGTGTCCGATATCTCCATTTTCATAGCTATCCGATTACCTCTCGTGCCTCAATTGACCAGGTGAAAGAGCTGGTCAGTGTCTTGCAGCGATATCAACCCGAGTCGCAGTTGTACTGTGTACCATTTGCCGATGCGCAAAAAGTGATTGCGACACAGGCACCATCGATGTTGCGTGTGGTGTTGTATCGTCGGTTGATGTTTCAGATTGCTGAGGCATTGGCTGTGCAACAACATGCTCACGGTTTGGTGACTGGTGAAAGTCTCGGACAGGTTGCGTCACAAACGATTGAAAATATGACTGCAACGAGTAGCGATCTGACGTTGCCGGTTTTTCGTCCGTTGGTGGGATTTGATAAGCAGGAAATTATGGACGAAGCAAAGCGTATCGGTACGTACGATATTTCGATTCAGCCGTACGAAGACTGTTGCTCGCTGCTCACTCCGAAACGTGTCGAGACCCGTGCTCGCCTGCATGTGGTTCGCGATATTCAAGCAAAACTGCCGTGGAATGAGATGATCCAGAACGCGTTACAGCAGGTTGAGGAATTTCGTGTATAATGATCGTCATGAAGCTCACATTCCACGGAGCGGCGAAGCAAGTCACCGGATCCTGCTATTTGCTGGAAACAGGTACGAAGCGGATTGTCATTGATTGTGGATTGTTTCAAGGTAGTCGCCTTGCGGAAGATCAAAATTACGATCCATTTCCGTTTGATCCAAAATCAATCGACGCGCTCTGTATTACCCACGCGCATTTGGAT
>SBBP01000087.1 GCA_005239655.1 Candidatus Microgenomatus auricola
GAGCAATGATATCTTCACGCACTTCGCCCCACTTCCGTCCAGCGAATTTTTCCGGCGCTGCCAATACGCCGTTTTCAGCGTGATGATAACAGTAATCAAGAGTACGCACCTTTTCAGCTTCGACAGGATCCTCGGGAAACATGACTGGTCGCAACGGGATGTTGAACTTCTTTGCAAATGCAAAGTCACGCTCATCATGGGCACTACAGTTCACAATTCCAGATCCGTAGTCCATGACGACAAATGATGCGACCCAGAGCGGCAGGTCCCCTGTTCCGTACGGATCGTGGATGTACCGTCCGGTGAACGCGCCATCGATCATCTCCTCTTCTCCGTATTTGCGCTCAATCTTCGCCCGTTGAATGCGTGCGACACAGTCCATCACCTCTCGTTCGTGCGGTGTCCCCGCAACGAGTTCGGGGAGTTTGGGGTGATCGGCGGAAATCACGGCAAAGGTCTGTGCCATGAAGGTCTGCGGTACAGAATCAAACACATCAAACTCGTATTCAAACTCTTTTATTCTGCAGTGCACGTTCACACCTTCACTTCGTCCAATCCAATTCCGCTGCATTAACGTGATCGGCTCTGGCCAGTCGATCGTTTCCAGGTCGTTCAACAATCGTTCGGCGTAATCGGTAATTTTGAAGAACCACTGTTCCAATTCTTTCTGCACAACGGGGTCCTTACTGCGCTCACACATACCATCGATCACCTGTTCGTTCGCGAGCACCGTCTGACAGGTGTTGCACCAGTTCACGCGCGCGTGTTTTTTGTACGCCAACCCATGGGCATACATCTGTAAAAACATCCACTGGGTCCAGCGGTAGTATTCGGGCGATGAGGTGTCAATCTCACGCGACCAGTCGTAGCTAAAGCCCAGTTCCTGAATCTGACGGCGAAAATTTTCGATATTGGCATGCGTCGAACGATCGGGATCAACTCCGGTGGTGATTGCATAGTTTTCGGCAGGCAGCCCAAACGCATCCCAGCCCATCGGGTGCATGACGTTATACCCATTCATCCGTTTGTATCGAGAGATAATATCTGTTGCGGTATACCCTTCGGGGTGCCCAACGTGCAGACCCTGCGCTGACGGGTACGGAAACATATCCAAACAGTAGAATTTTGGTTGTGCAGAGGCGTCGTCTGCTTGAAAAACCTTTGTTTTTTGCCAACGGTCGTGAATTTCCTCTGGATCGCCAGTGTTGTCTGCCATACTCGGCTATTGTATACATCCAAGACACTTTACGCAATTTTGTGCAGAGGTTAGCCAAATGGGGATATAAATTGTGCGAAGTATAGCAAAAAAATGAGCTCTCTGTGACCACCTTCCGTTGACGAGAATCAAAAACTCTGGTACCTTATGCGGTCAGTGAATCGCCATTTTTCTGTTCACCGCTGCTGTGGCGAAACACGACTTCTATGACCATGCGTATCAAAAAAATTCTCGTTGCGATCGGCATTCGGTTATTTAACGCACTCAGCCGTGTTGCGACTCTTGTCCGCTTGGCCGTACCGCTCCTCCTTGTCCCACTTCGGGTGTTGTGGACATTCGTTCTTCGTCCGATCACCATCATTTTGTATAAATTGTATATTATCTTTGGCGAGCGCTTGAAGACATTCTTTCACGCTCAACATAAAATCCTGGCAATTATCACCCATCGCTTTGCCATTCATGTCTTTGTCGTTGTCCTGACGACCGCCATCGTCGTCACCAATACATTGCAGGGCAATGAGGTGCGCGCAGAAGAGTTTGCTGATGGTTCTCTGATTGCAAAAATTTTCCGCCCAGAAGAGGAGACTCGCGTTACCGCGGAAAGCATGACGCCAGTCCGAACGAGCTACATCGATCCTTCTCGCAGTCTGAAGATGACCCCAGGCATTTCCACAGAGTTGCAGCGCACGACCGACACTGTCATGCTCGCCGGTGGCGGCTCTGCGTTTGTAAAATCCAATACGCTTGGCGACCAACTGGACCAACCCACAGCGATTCAGCAGTATACTGTGCAGAGTGGTGATACACTGAGTTCGATTGCTGACCAATTTGGAGTTTCCACACAAACCGTGATGTGGTCGAACAACCTCGATGACCGTAGCATTATCAAACCCGGAGATACACTCTATATCCTGCCCACCACCGGAGTCGCGCATACAGTTGCTTCAGGTGAAACAGTGAGTGGTATTGCGCAAAAATACGGCGCCTCTGTCGATGAAATTATTGAGTATAACGACCTCATCAATGCACAAGATCTTGTGGCTGGTGTTGAGATCATTATCCCTGAAGGACGACAGCCTGCCCCGCCGCCGCAAACCACACAATTGGCTTCATTCCGTCAGACGTTTTCGAGTTCCGCTCCAGTGAGCGCGGCGGTCAGTGGCACACGACTACAGTGGCCAACAACGACGCACCGTATCTCACAATATTTCACTGGATTCCACACGGGATTGGACATCGACGGAGAATTTGGTGATCCGATTTATGCGGCAGAAGCTGGTACAGTGGTTTCTGTTGGCTGGCATGGTGGATATGGTTTACAGGTCGTGGTGGCACATCCGAGTGGTCTGCGTACACGCTACGCCCATTTGCAGAAAATGTTCGTTTCCCACGGTCAATCGGTGAGCCGTGGTCAGGGTATTGGCGAAATGGGTTCCACCGGACGTTCCACGGGGTCGCACTTGCACTTCGAGACAATCGTTGGTTCAAGTTACAGCAACCCGTTCAACTACTATTAAACGAAAACAGCCGCCGCATTCGGCTGCTGACAGGCCGTAAGGGTAGCTCAGGCCTGAAAGCAGCCGAGGCGAAGGCTGTTTTGATTTTGAATATTATTTACCCAGGGTTGCTTTAATTTTCTCTACAATTTCTCCGGTCGTAAAGTTGGCCTTCACGAGGTAATCCTTGGCGCCTAACGCGAGGCCTTGCTGCACTTTACTTTCCTGACCAAAGTTGCTCAAGATCAACACCGGAATACCAGAAATGGCTTGATCGGGATTTTTCTTTAATCCTTCGAGTACTTCAAATCCACTCATTCCCGGAAGCATGATGTCGAGCAAAATAATGTGTGGTTTTTCTGACGCGGCCTTCTGCAAGCCGGTCTCCCCATCTGTGGCGAGCACAATATTGTAGCCCTCCTTCGTGAGTTTTGTGGAAATCAACTCTGAGAGGAATTTGTCATCCTCAACAATTAATACTTTGGTTTTATCAGCCATCGATGTGCAATTAGTGATGTAAGACACCACCAGTATAGGCGGTTCTATGGTAGAATGCAAGCCATGCATACACCGGTGCTGTACACCATTGCGACTCCTATTGGAAACCTGCAGGATATCACTCTGCGGGCTCTAGAAACACTGCGTTCTGCGGATGTGATTATCTGTGAAGACACGCGCGAAACACAAAAATTACTGCGGGAATATGATATTTCAGGGAAACGGCTGGTGAGTTACCATGCACAGTCTGCGAAAGGATCGGAGGAGAAGCTCATCACCATGTTACTGCGCGAAGGACTGACCGGCGCACTGGTTTCGGACCGTGGCACGCCTGGGATATCAGACCCTGGTGTGCGACTGATTTGCTACGCAATTGCACGTGGCATTCGTGTGATTCCACTGCCCGGGGCTTGTGCGTTTCTCACTGCCCTGCAAGCATCGGGAGTGGATACGAGCGCATTTGTCTATTTAGGTTTTCTTCCACATAAAAAAGGACGGCAGACGCTGTTACGTGCGATTGCCGCGGAAGAACGCACGGTCGTGTTCTATGAATCACCGCATCGGTTGGTCAAAGCGCTGGAGTCGCTACGCACATCAACGCGTCATGTGATTGTGGCACGAGAGCTGACAAAACTGCACGAAGAATTTGTCCGTGGAACTGCAGAAGAGGTGTATGCCGCGTTTTCTGAACGTGAACAGGTGTTAGGTGAATGTGTCGTGGTGGTGTATACACCGTTTCGTTCTGATGCCGCGACTCACGAAGGAGCGGTATAGTGTTGTGCCTCTGCGATGTGTGCTGTGGTGATGCGACCACTGTTTGCCAAATCTGCAATTGTCCGGCTGACCTTGAGCGTTTTTGCGTACCATCGCATTGAGCCTTGCGTCTGCGCCATGGTTTGGTTGAGGAGGGCGCGTGCGGCATTGTCAACCACTAACCGCGCACACGCTCGGCTGCTCAGTCGGCTGTTGAGCATGTGTTGACGCTGCTGTTGACGGATACGTGCCTGTCCAACCCGCTCTCGGACCGTCGCCGATGATTCAGCCTGTTGGCGTTGTGCCTGCGTCATGGCATCCACAGGAACGCGAGGGACCATCACTTTGATATCCATCCGATCACGAAGTGGTCCGGACAGTTTTCGTCTGTACCGCTCAATATCGAATGCGGAACAGGTGCAACGATCTTCGCCGTATCCACACGGGCATGGATTATGTGCTGCGATGAAGAGAAACTCTGCGGGGTATTCGACGGCACCGTGGGCACGATGCAATTGAATGCGCC
>SBBP01000109.1 GCA_005239655.1 Candidatus Microgenomatus auricola
CCATGAGTGCGTCATGAATCGAAAAGTGTCTGTAGTAACGCAAAATCTGCTGAGTAAACCACAGCCAGAAAACAGTGAACGCAAATGGGCTCAGCAAGAGCACGTAGACCCAGAGCGTCGTGTTCACCGAGACAAGGATCAACATCAGTATTGCAACGACGAGTGCCAGATTGTAGCTGGCAAGTAGAACACCAATCTGCCACGACTGTAACGCATGGTGGTGCAGTTGATTTTGAAACCATTTCATGGTGTGCTCCATAGAAAAAGGTGTATATAACTAGTATACCGAAAAACGATCTACTTGTCAGCAGTCGGTGAGTGCGGATGTCTGCGATCCATGAGCTGATCGATGGTCCATGCGTTCGATCGCACGATAAGAAACCAGATCACTGCAGCCAGCATCAGCACATCTCGCCAGATAACGGTCGTGACAGATTCTCCCAGATTGATCAGCGACCCAGTACAGCCGCAGTCTTCTAATGGGATGCCGCGAGCAACGGTTTGGACCAGTGCAACAAGAAACATCGCGAGCAATCCGGCAATCGCAGCAGCACTCCATCGCACGTACAATCCGATGATGAACGCAAGACCAACCACGATTTCTAGAAAAATCAGTACAGTGCCGAATATCGGGACGATCTGTGCGGGGAGAACGTTGTAACCTGCAATCACCGAAAAAAACTCTTCGTGCGGCTCAATCAACTTGACCACGCCGAACACCGCAAAAACACCGCCGACAACCAGGCGTACTACAAGCAACAGGACAGGGTGGCGAATGTACTTACTCAGCAGCGGCGAGAGCGTCATCAATGGCTTTGCGTAAATTTGTTGAGAACGGCGTCGTCACAATTCGTTTTCCGTTCACCATAAATGTCGGGGTGGAATTCACACGTGCTGAGCGTCCTTCGCTGATATCCTCGTTGACCCGGTCTGCAGCACTCTGGCCAGTTGTGCACGTTGCAAACGCGGTCATGTCGAGACCCAACTCCTCTGCATATTCCGTAAATTTCTTTTGTGCGTCTTCTGTACTCAGGTTCGACCAGTCTTTCTGCCGCGTATAGAAGAAATCAGACAGTTCGAAAAATTTTCCTTGATCAAATGCGCACTGTCCTGCGATTGCAGCTGTGGTTGCGTTGTTGTGCTGTGGGAGAGGAAAATCGTTGTACTCAAACCGAACCTGATCACCGTATTCTTCCAAAATTTCATGGAGTACCGGTGCTGTTCCAGCACAGGCTGGGCATTGGAAATCAGCATACTCTTCAATCAACACCTTGGCCGTTTCAGGCCCACGTGATGGATCGGGCGAAATATCAACAATCGGAGCCTGCTGTTGTGATGCCGCAACAACCCAAATCAATCCCACAACACCAAGAATCAACAACCCAAACAAGATCAATTTTTTATTTCGTGTGCGTTGCAGTTGAGAGGCTTTCTGTTCACGTTTTTCCTGACGCCGCTGCTCGCGTTGTTCTTTTCTGGTCAGTGCTTCCTCCATACGACTCAGCGTACTACCTTCTGATAGGCTGCGTATGCGGCATCAACAGTTGCATTGCGATACACCAGCGCAGACATGGCTTTTGTCATCGCGATCCCCTCCTTCAATGAGCGCTGATGCACGTTGCGACCTGTTGCAGAACCACGACAGCCACCGACGTGGATGGTCTCCCAGGTAAACTGTAAAAAATCTTTGACGGCTTTTGAGCTACCACCGGAAATAATGACTCCTGTTCGTCCGGCCGCGCGCACGGCTTCTTGCAAACCCTTGGCTCCTGCTGACGGATAGTTCACTTTGGCAAAGTCCGCACCAAGGCAGGCCGTCGCTCCTGCTGCACCAGCAATGAGGTGGCTGTCTTTTTCATCGGGAACGGTTTTCCCTCGTGGGTATGACCAGACGATTGCAATCATTCCATGCGCATGTGCCTGTGCAATTAATCGTCCCGCCTCTGCAAGCATTTGTGCTTCATGTGTTGATCCGTAGTAGATTGTATAGCCAATACCGACAATATTCAGCTTGCCGTTGTTGCGCAGATCCAGAACATCCTGAAAATCAACAAGCGCTAGTGACACCGGCTCTGATTGTGCGGTTTTCACCAGATGTGTTTTAGAATTCATTTTGACCACGTACGGAACTTTTGAATACTGTTTTCCGTACTGACTGATCAGCCCATGCTGTGTCGCAAAACAACCAATCTCTCCTTTTGCAGCAATACGAAAGAGGTGCTCAGGGTCGGCATCGTCTTCGTGAATGTTGGCGCCGTAAAAATCTTCGTTGAGATGCTCAATTTTTTGATCGCCAGCCATGAGCATGAGGCGATCAGTGCCTTTCGTGACCGTGAGGTAAGCGTTGATGTAGCGGCCGCGCTCTTTTGCTGGGACGTTTGCGGGAACGCGAACAGCAGTGCGCTTGAGTGTGCGTAATGAATGCTTCATAGTTCAAAACGATATAACACGTGCGACTGTTTACCTCGGATACCATACCAGAAATCATCGAACGCAACAACCGCACGATACGATCGCGATGGACGAACCGGAATGCAGGAAGTGAGCGCACTCCACGATACACCGTTTGCACTCCACCAACACTCCGCATCCGATTCATCGTCCTCACTCCACACCCGCACGCCAATTCCACTTCCATCCTGTGCTGTCGCAAACCAACGATTGATGTCGCCATTCATCTCCAGCTCATCTTCGAAGCTCAATGTGACTTCGCTCCATGTTACACCATCCGAAGAGGTGTACAGCGTGGTGTCACTTGTCGCGAGGAGTGCGTCGTCGATAGTCACAATCTGCGTGAACGCTGGATCGGTGGCTTCCCATGTAATTCCATCGTCGGAGACCAGACTCATGTCCTCTCCGTTGACTCCGGTACCAACAATGAAGAGTCGATCGTCGCTGGTAACCATTGTTTTGGCGATTTCCACTTGATCGCTCGAGCTGATGTTATTCTCTGCAGACTGCTGAAAGCTCTTCCCATTGGCTTGTAGTGTGGTGTACAGCCGAGTCACCGGACTGCTTTCTGCTGCGCGTCCAACCATCAACACGAATGGGCGGTTGTTCCAGGCAAACGCTGCGATGAGTTCCTGATTGCGATCCCAACGGAAGAGGTGTTTTTTCCATGTTGTCCCATCTGCGGTGCTCCACACGCCAATGCGTTGTGCTTTATCATCAAAACGTTTCTGCGGTGCGACGACAACATACAGTCTGCCATCTGTGGCAAACAGTGCCTGGACTTCATTCTTGATATCATAATCAGCAAATCCAACCTTGCCCGCCAATTCCCAATCATCGCCCCCGTCAGTCGATCGGAATATCTGAACCGCGCGACCGCGTTTGCGTGTCACTGTGTGGTAGAGCGCATCACCAAATTCCGCCACATGATCATCTGCAGAGAGACTGCCGTGTTCGCTGTTGAGCAGCGTTGCTGTTGTTTCAGGCGATTCCAGCAGATAGAGTTCCTTCACATGTTCACCGTTTTGCAGTTTGCGATGATTCATGATGTAGACCTGTTCGTCAATCGTTGTGATTGATCGTGGGTCGGAGAGATCGTCCCCTTGCGTGGGGTTTTCGAAAGTGATGGCTGCCATCGTGGCCAGCGGCAGCAAGAGACTGACGAACGCGATCAAAAGTGGTCTGCGCATACTATTTGAAAATAAGATTCAATCGTTTTTTATCGAGAGAGTGAACGGCATCAATAAAACGAACCGTGCCTTCGGCCAAGGACATCACGACAGAGTGCGTACGTGCGCCGCCGGGGAAAAATTGTACTCCCGTGAGCATGTCACCATTGGTGACTCCAGATGCGGCAAACAGAATTTGCTTCCCTGGAGCGAGGTCGTTGATCGTGAGCACGCGACTGGGTTTGGAAATTCCTGCGGCCTTCAATCGCTTTTTGTCCTTTTCGTCGCGCACCACAAATCGCGCTTGCATATATCCGTGCAAACATTTGAGTGCGGCTGCGGCCAGTACGCCTTCGGGAGCCGCGCCGATGCCCATGAGTGCATGGATGTTGTAGCCATGCACGGTTGCGGCAAGAGCAGGCATGATGTCTCCGTCCGAAATAAGTTTGATGCGGGCACCTGCGCTACGAATCTGTGCAATCAACTCTTCATGACGATCACGTTCGAGAACCACAACAACCAGTTCGGAAATCGTACGATGCAACGATCGCGCAATGGCCTGGAGATTTTTTTTGACTGGAGCATCAATATCCACCGTTCCCGCGGCTTCTGGGCGCACCACCAGCTTATTCATGTAGATGTCTGGTGCGTGCAACAACCCGCCATGCTCAGCAATAGCCATCACGGTAATGGAATTGTTTCTGCCAGTGGCCGTCAGGTTGGTGCCTTCGAGTGGGTCCACCGCAATATCGACAGCGCGTGCGTTTTTGCCTCCACGACCAAGCCGTTCACCGATGTACAGCATCGGGGCTTCATCGCGCTCGCCTTCTCCAATCACGATCGTTCCAGCGATCGAGAGAGCGTTGAGCCGCTTTCGCATCGCTTCAACCGCGGCCTGATCCGCAGCGTTCCGATCCCCCGTACCCATCAACCGTGCAGCGGCAATCGCGGCATCTTCAACGACTCGCACCAAATCTAATTCGAGCAGTTTGTGCATAGGCACAGTATACCATCACTCGTGCTGGGGTGCACAGGTTACTGTTTTCCCGTCTGACTGACAGGTCACTCGTCCGTGTTGATCGGTCCGCAAAATCTCTGCACCTGCAGCACGTAGCCGATACTGCACCGAAGGGTGCGGATGATGGTAGGCATTCTGTTTCCCGGCAGAAATGAGTGCGATGTCTGGCGTGGTGATCCTCAGCCATTCGCTGCTTGTCGAAAATTTGCTACCGTGGTGACCCACTTTGAGCATCTCAACGTCAAGTGCCTCTGTGCTGTATGCAGTGATGAGCTCCTCTTCAATCACCGAAGCGGCATCGCCAGTGAACAGGAGATCGACTTCGCCATGGTGCAGTATCGCCACGATCGAATCATCGTTGGTGTCTTCGTGCGTTTCTGTCGTGGGGTGTAAAAACTCTATCCAGATTCCTGGCTCAATATCGAGACGGTCGCCACGGTGTACGCTCATGTGTGGGATGTGCCATTCTTCAATCCACTCGAAAAACTGTTGTGCAACGTGCGTGTCTTTCCCTCGGCCGTTGGTGATGAGCTGTGCAATGCCATAGCGATCCGTGGCTTCCATGAGCCCAGCAATGTGATCGCTGTCCGGATGTGTCGCAATCACCAGTTCAATCTGACGGTCAAACGCTGGCATCGCCGCTCCTAACTCGTACAGGATTGACCGGTCCGGACCACCATCAATGAGGATGTCCATACCGTTCGGCGTGCGCATGTAGATCGCGTCGCCTTGGCCAATGTTGAGCATCACCACTGTGAGCTCGTTGGCGTTCTGCGGCTGCCAATACCACCACGTTGCAACGGTTGCAAGCGCAAAGCCAAGTATTGCCACTACAAAGCGTCTGTTCATAGCGGTAGCGTGATTGAGGCGTACGGGATGCGAGCGAAGGATTGGACCAGCCACAGAAAAAGGTGCGAACACGTATACACGAGCGGCGCAAACCACTGTGCGGCCTGTTCTGATACTGCTGCGAGCATGGAAAATGCAAACCCACCAATAGTCAATATGCCTGCAAGCGGCACAGCGAAAGTATTTGCGAGCACGCTCACCGGTGAAAATGTATGGAACGTGAAAGCGATCAGCGGCGCGGTCGGAACTGTTGCCGCAAGACTGGTGGCTGTTGCAGTGCGCACTCCCGCAATCGAGGGGACATACGACAGCCGTCGTTCAAATCGTGCGGCAAAACAGATGATGCCTGCGGTGGCTAAAAACGACAGCTGGAAACCGACGTCGTAGAGCAGCATGTACGGATTTACCAAAACCATCACTGTCGCAACGTACACGAGTAGTCGCAGGCCGCCACCTCTTCGTCCCACGAGTTCTACTCCAAACAGGCAGAACGCACAGAGCGATGCACGTACCACTGATGCGTGGCCACCAGTGATGACAACGTATGTGCAGAGGAAAAAAGTCACGACGAGCATTGTTGTTCGTCGTTTCAGAACAGACTGCAGTAGACGCATGCTTACTCCCACGATCAACACAATTTGTGATCCAGAAACCACCAAGAGGTGTGTGGTGCTGGTCGTGCGAAACTGATCTTCGATCTCTTTCGGCAACTGGTGATCCACACCAAAAACCATGCCAAGAACGATCGCCTGTTCCGGAAGCGGGAGCGTGTGCTGAACGGCCGTGCGTGCGTGTTCTCTCACAACGAGAATGAGCCGCCGCAGAGAACTGCCCACTTCGAGAAATTGCACATCTGCGCTTTCACACAGTGCATGAATGTGATGCCGCGCGAGGTAACGGTCGTATGCAAATCCGTCGAACGCTTCTGGCGCACGAAGAATGCAGCGCAACTGAATACGATCGTCGAACATGAACCGTGGCTGCAGCGGAACATCAAACTGCACACGAAGTTTTTCAGCGATTTCTGCGACCAGCCGCTGCTTGTTTGGATAGCGTTGCTCGTTTACAACGATTGCTTGGCTGTCAACCCATTCTCCTTCTGCAATTGTCGTACCGTGAATACTGGCAACGCGCATGAAGCCAAATCCGATACAGGCGATGACGCAACCGAAGAATGCAATTTCACGACGGTGTGTTGCAGCGATGATCATTCCAAAAAGAGAAGTCGCAATGGTTGCTGCAAGTGGAATTGGCTGCACACAGGCAAGTGCAACACCCACCAAAAATGCGATGCAACCGGCTGCGACGAAATGCGACGAGTGGGGCAATGCGGGTAACATAAAACTCCCGTTGGTCAGGGGAGTGTGTGTCCACTTCTATTGTAGCGCAGTGCTGATTTTTCGCAACTTAACCACCGGTATCGGCTGCCTCCTCGGCTCGCTGTTGCTGTTCGCTCTGTGTGGTGAGTGATTCACTTTCTTCAACAGCACTGGTCATTTGCTGCTGAACGCGTTCGTCTCGCTCACATATTCAGGATTCATTGTGACTGTGCCGTCCTCAGCAGTGACAAACTTCTCTTTGTCAGCCCATTCCTGTTCGTGTGCAAACCATTCATCACGAAGCTGAATAAAATGTTGAGCCTCTTCGGCTGCGGTCGCAACATCAGCCACGTCCGTCGACTCAACTGGCCCTAATGGTGAGCCGAGTGTCTGCGCGTAAAATCGCGAAAGGTCATCCGAAACCATAAATTGTAAGGAACCATCTACTTCATCCGGATAGACATCACCCACCGGGCTTCCATTGGGACCCATCACCATTAAAAACTCATTGTATTCAGGGCGACCATCTGTTGCTGTTGTCCATTGCACGTTGTAGCCTTTCGGTAATGCCACAGAAAGTGCATCAGCAATTCGCTGTTTGAACGCTGCATGCTCACGAGCACGTGCGAGGTCTTCTTCAGAAAGATTCGAATTCTCGTTTTCCAGTGCATCTTCTGCTGGATTGTTGCCGACGTCAGGTGAAGCTGCCGGCCGATGATGAGGTTCATCGCGCTGCGCGGAGTCATTACGTTGCGGCTTCTCTGGAGCAGATCCTTCTCGTGTGGCAAGCCATGCCGCTCCAGCTGCGGCAATCCCTGCAGCAACGAGGCCTTCTCGTCGCCCGACACGTCGTTGTGGACGTCTGGTTTCTGGTGATCGCATAGGAATTGAAAAATTATTCAACGGTTACGGATTTTGCAAGATTGCGTGGTTGATCCACATCACACCCACGAAGCACAGCGGTGTGATAGGCAAACAACTGTAGCGGAATCACCGAGAGCATCGGCGTGAGCATTTCCAGTGTTTTTGGGATGTAAAGCACATCGTCTGCATACTTCTCCATTTCTTTGTTGCCCTCTGTCGTCACCACAATTGCCCGACCTTTCCGCGCACGCAACTCTTGAATACTCGACACATTCTTTTCATACACCGAATCTTTTGGTGCGATGAACATGGAGTAAGAGCGATCATCAATCAAGGCTAGTGGGCCGTGCTTCAACTCACCAGAGTGATATCCTTCGGCGTGCACGTAGGCAATTTCTTTTAACTTTTGTGCACCTTCACGCGCAATGGAAAAGTTGTATTTACGACCCATGAAAAAGGCGTGATCATACTTTTGATATTTTTTTGCAATCCGCTTAATTTCTTTATCGAGGAGCAACACTTTCTCCATTTTTTTTGGAAGCCCTTTCACCTCACGTGCAATGCGTTGGCCGATCACTACAGACATGCCGCGTTGACGCCCAAGTGCCATCGTGAGCAACGCAAACATATTGAGCATGCCGACAAATGCTTTGGTCGACGCAACGGAGATTTCCGGACCCGCATGGATGTACATTCCGGCATCCACCTCGCGCGCGATCGTTGAGCCGACCACATTCACAATTCCGAACGTCAAGATACCCCTGCGCTTGGCTTCGCGCATGGATGCGATCGTATCCGCAGTTTCGCCAGATTGCGAAACGACAATCACCGCTGTTCGTTGATCCAACACCGGTTGTCGGTATCGAAACTCCGAACCGACTTCAACCGTCACGGGAATGCCTGCGTATTCTTCGATCATGCACTGCCCGGCCATCGCCGCATAGGATGCGGAACCACATGCCACAATCACAATGCGATCAATCTCGCGCCAGCGATCTTGCTGTCCGATAAAGCCACCAAGGTGGGCTAAACCTTCATTCGGAACCAAACGACCGCGTGTTCCGTTCATAATCAC
>SBBP01000166.1 GCA_005239655.1 Candidatus Microgenomatus auricola
CTCCAGTGAACTCGACAGCAGTGGAAAGAGAGGCTGAGGTCAATGCGTCTGCTTGACCGTAGATGAGGTAGACGGCACCAGCGTCTTCTGCAGCGTCATCATTGTATGGTGCGCCGACAAGGAAATCATCATACCCATCACCGTTGACATCACCTGCAGAAGCAACGGAGTAACCCGATTGAATATACCAATTTGCTTCAATCAACGTGATGAGATCTGCTGCGCTGACCGTTTCAGCGTTGGCATGCCGAAGAGGAAGCACGCTGAAAAACAGTAGACACAGACAGAGGGAAAAAGTTTTGCGTACAGTAGTCATGGTCGATCTTGGTTTTAATGCTCTGTTCGTCATCCACCATAGAATGTTTGGTACAAAATGTAAAGAAACTGTATCTGGCCATATGCAGAAACAGCTCAAAAAGAAGACCCCGCACCACAGTGAGTGCAGGGTCTCAACAGATCCACTCTTTTTGCCGTTCGGTTTACTTCGTCCGAAACTTCTTCCACTTGGTGAAGTCGGAACAGCCGTTTGTGTTACACGCACGCACACGGAATTGGTACCGCGTATCAGACTTCAATTTTTTCACTTTGCGCTGCGTCTTTCCTTTCACAACAAACTTGCGATACTTGGACTTGTCCTTCACCTGGAATTTACGCACCTGCACTTTGTAGCGACCCACATTCACACTGTCACCGTTGGAAGGCTGTTTCCAATCGACGACGACAGAATGCGCTTTGCGACGTTTCACATCTAACGCACGTGGCTTCAACGGTTTACTGCTTGCAGCTGCAACCGCCTGTTGGTTATCATACACCAACCCAATCTGCGAAAAGTGTTGTACGGTGAAGGTGATCGTATTGGCATCCATATCCTGTGTCGCATTGGTCACATCGACCCACGCACCTGCAGCATCGTCCCACACTTTTGGAAAGATGATACTTTCATCAAGACCAAGTTCCGCTAATTGCTCCTCGTCGTACGGAATGGTGATCGTCACAGATTCATTAAAGTCACCAGAAATTAACACGCCATCACCATCATACACTTCGAAGTTCCACGGAAACCCAAACGGTGCGTCTGCATAGGTATGGTAGGACTGCAATTCCGGTTCAGCCGTCAACGTCACATTTCCATCTGTCGCAAGAGCATTCGCGGGAATCGTAAGGGTCGTCCCATCCTCAAGAACAATAGTCTTTAACGACGTTGCGTCGAACGTTTCGCTAAATGATTCCGGAATCTCGAACACCGATTCAGTCAACGTGATAGTTCCCGCATCAAACGAACCTTCACCAGTGACTTCCACGAGAGTATCTTCCTGTGCGTTGTACCACGAGCGACTGCCGTCATCGTTCACCACATCGGTACCGCACCAGACATGCCAGTTTCCGGAGATCACCGGCAAACTGAATTCTGTACCCGTACTATCATCATTTGAACTATACCCTTCTTCTGCCCAGCCGTTGCACCAGAGCCAATTGATGTCCTCGATCGTACCCTCTGAACCATCAGCAAACTCCACATCGCCATCGATCGTCGCATCCGCAGTTTGAAACACAAACGTTTCATTCACATCATCGCTGGAGGTGAGGTCGATAAGTTGCGATCCTGGGCTGATCAACGACTGGTCTGAAGGTACGCCAACCCAACACTCATAGATATGGTCGGCAACAAGGCCAATGACCGCGACTCCATCTGTGCCAGACCCGTTTCCATTTTCAATGACTCGCCCACCTTCAAAATCACCAGTGACCTGATTCTCTAACTCCGGCCAGTTGCTGCATCCCACCCACGTAAACGGCACAGGGTTGCCATCTTCGTCTTCAAGAATCGCTGTCAGCGATCCAGTGACTGCCTGTACGGTAATCGTTTCTGTTGCATTCTCTCCGTCCGCAATCTCCGTTTCTTCTCCATAATAGGACCATCCCGCAATGTAGGAATTCTGATCTTCAAACCAGACACCAAATCCATACGTACCGGGCGCCAAACGTAGTGTTGCCACGCCGTCTTCCAAACGTTCATTCACCCAACTGCCGGTCGTGCTATTTGCATACACCCACGCGCGAACATCGGTCACAAGGTTGTTGTCTTGGTCCTTCACGTACACTGTTGCGGATGCTGTGCGGGCAAGCATTTCAATATCAATTGTCTGATCGACACCGTCAACAAATGTGTAGAGGTCTTGCCCAGCGGCCTGGTATTCACTATCCTCCGGAACCCACACACCGCACCAGTAATCGCCTCCAACTGCACTCAACTCCGCAACACCGTAATCCAACGACGCACCAAAACCGCTACCGCCGTTCTGTTCCCAACAGTTGGCCCAACCATGCAGTGGTAAAATATTTCCGTCTGAATCACGCGCGTTGATCGTCACCGTTAAGGTTGTCGCCTCTAATTCAAATGTGCCGCTCTCCTCGTCTCCTGAAGAGAACTCCTGTTGCACACCGTAGCCACTATACACATACTGCGGCGTATTCCATGTGTCCGGACGAATCGTCCATCGCCCTTCGTAGAGGTAGAGCACTGCTACGCCATTTTCATCCGTCTCATCGCTTGTCCACCCACCAACGTCTTGCCATGCACTGACTTGAATACCCTGAACAGGATTTCCATCTTGATCAACAACCGTCGCCGTGTACACAACATCTCGTTCAGCAAGCACAATGGTTCCGAGGTCGAGTGTTTCATCAGCATTCACTTCCACCTCGACTTCGTCCCAATAGGTATGCTCTTCATGACTGCTTGGGGTGTACTGCGCTTGATAGACTGTACTGCCAATTGCACGTGCGCGGAGCGTCGTTGCGCTGATCGACGAGTCGCCTCCAACAACCGCAACAGAGAATGAACCGTCGCTGCTGTCGACGTTCCCACCAAACCATAATCCATCCGTCCAGAACGATACCCAGCCACCGTCGACAGGAAAACTTCCGTCTGGATTCACAAAGACACCTTCGATGCGCGCGTCAGCAAGGTGAACGACAAATTCCAACGCCTCGGTTTCAACCGAATTATCATCGGCAAACTCGACATCCTGACAGTTATCCTCCCAATTCACATACCAATCTTTTTGGACAGATTCTCCGGTTTCATCATCATACTGATCGGATAAACAGATGGTGTAAGAACCACCGCCAAGCGTCATGGTGAACTCACCATTCACATCTGCGTCCGTGCTGGAACCATCACCTGTCGCGCTCGATGCATAGACTGCGGCCGTACTCACCCCTTCGCCGGTTTCTTCATAGACGATCGTTCCTGTAATGGTTTTGGACGCGGCATTGGGCTCAATGTCGAGGGCGACGGTTGAACCGCTGTAGTCGAATGTTTCCGTCGTTGTAGCCAATCCCGTGACAACAGTATCTGGATAGACTGTCGCATACAGTGTTCCGGTGATGCCCGCAAAGGCTTCGGCGCCGACCGCATAAAAGCCCCACTGATCGCTATCAAAACCACGGTAGACTGACCAGCTTTCGTCGCGCACCTGACCGTAGGTATTGACCGGGTTGCCGTCTGCATCCGCAATCGTACCGGTCACCAAAATTTCGCCCAGCATAAACGGATCACTTTTTGTTGCCACAAAGTACTCTTCGAGTCCGGTGTTATCGCTCGCCCATGTACTCATGTAGGCTCGATAGGCCCCATTGTAGTTTGGCAAACTCAGATTGTGCACACTCAACACGTACGAACCCGCAGGGATGTCTTCCGCGTTGTCGAGGACGAGATAGTTACCGTAGGAGAGCTCTTCGTTGATTGTGAGGCCGCTCATGCCGCTCACATCACTTGCAGAAAGCTCGCCCACATCCCATTGGCAATTATCCCACGAATATTCGGCACAATCGACTTGGATAAAATCGATAATGATGGAATAGCCCACAGGAATCTCAGCGACGGTCGTGAATGTGAAGTCCGCTGTGACTCCGGTGTCACCTGGTGTTGTGGATGAAAGCTCAACCGCAACACTGCTGAACGTAGGATCATCAACGGTTTCTGCAGATGCTGCTGCAGCAAAACCTGCGAGGCCAAGTCCAATACAAAACAGGGCAGTCCAATAACGCATTGTCTGTACCATAGTGGTTGTTTCGATCAATTGTTCTTTTGTTGTGGACACGTTGTGCGTCCTAATACCGAAATCAGTATAACAGAAAGAACCTGGGGTGACCAGGTTCTGTGTGGATATGCAGTGCGATCAGGCAAGCGTGCGAAGGCTGCAGCACTTACACCTCAACCACAACCGGCAAAATCATCGGCCGGCGTTGGATTTTTTCGAACAGGAACCTCCCAAGATCATCGCGAAGCTTGTTCTTCAAATAGACAGGGTTTGGTTTTTCATTGGCGTCCTTCGGCTGTACGATTTCGGTGACTTTCCGTCTCGCTTCCTCAACCAACGACGTATTCCCTTTCATGTAGATGAATCCGCGCGAGATGATGTCGGGATGACCAACTAGCTTCCCGTTGCGACCATCAATCGTCACAATCACCACAAACATGCCGTCCTCGGCCAGCATCTGCCGGTCGCGCAGAACCACCGAACCGACATCGCCCACGCCTAAAC
>SBBP01000080.1 GCA_005239655.1 Candidatus Microgenomatus auricola
AGCACAACAGTTTTTCAGCACCATGAAACTGGAAAAAAAAGAACACGTCATTGCCACACAAATTCTCAAAGAAATTCTTGCACGGCTAAAATTCTTAGGCAATGTTGGTCTCAACTACCTCACACTCGATCGTGCGGCATCCACACTCTCTGGCGGAGAGGCGCAACGTATTCGACTGGCAACACAAATTGGATCTTCGCTCGTTGGGGTGCTCTACATTTTGGATGAACCGTCGATCGGTCTGCATCAACGTGACAATGCTCGACTGATCGAGACACTGAAACAACTCCGCGATTTACAAAACACGGTCATTGTTGTCGAACATGACGAAGAAACCATTCACGCTTCCGATTATGTCATCGATATCGGCCCCGGAGCCGGGAAGCACGGCGGGAACGTTGTTGCCACTGGCACACCGAACGAAATCGCCGCAAATGCCAAATCGATCACCGGTCGCTATCTGTCTGGAAAAGAAAAGATCGCCGTCCCCAAAAAACGCCGACCTGGAAATGGAAAATCGCTCCGCATCATCGGCGCAGAAGAATTCAATTTACAAAATGTCGACGTGTCAGTTCCACTCGGCACATTCACCTGCATCACCGGTGTCTCTGGGTCAGGCAAATCCACATTGATGACCGAAATTTTAGCTCGCGCGCTCAATCAACATTTCTATAACGCAAAAGACTTACCAGGAAAACACAAAGAGATTACAGGTTTGCAGCATCTCGATAAAGTGATCGACATCGACCAATCGCCGATCGGCCGCACACCGCGATCAAACCCGGCAACATACACCGGAGTCTTCACCGCGATTCGCGACCTGTTCACACAAATTCCAGAAGCGAAAATGCGTGGTTACAAAGCCGGCCGATTTTCCTTTAACGTCAAAGGTGGACGGTGTGAAGTCTGCCAAGGCGATGGAGTGATTCGCATCGAAATGCATTTCCTGCCTGATGTCTATGTGGAATGCGAAGAGTGTCACGGCCAACGCTACAACAAGCAGGCGCTGGAAATTCACTACAAAGGAAAAACAATCGCCGATGTACTACACATGACCGTTGACGAAGCCTACGAATTCTTCGCAAACATCCCAAACATTCACAAAAAAATGGAGACGCTGCGCGAAGTGGGATTGGGATACATCCAACTGGGGCAAAACGCCACAACACTTTCGGGTGGTGAAGCGCAACGTGTGAAACTCGCCACAGAATTGTCGCGCCGCGCCACAGGAAAAACACTCTACATTTTAGATGAACCCACAACCGGTTTACACTTTGCCGATGTGCAGCGCTTGTTAAACGTGCTGCAGCAACTCGTCGACATGGGAAACTCCATACTGGTTATTGAACACAACCTCGATATTATCAAATCCGCAGATTGGATCATCGACCTTGGACCAGAAGGCGGTGATAAGGGCGGCACACTCGTTGCAGAGGGCACTCCAGAGGATGTGGCAAAGGTCGCAAACAGCTTCACTGGCCAGTTCCTCAAGAAGGTGCTTAAGTACACGTAACCGATCGCACACAACGTTGCAGATCGGATTCGTATGCGTACGCTCAACCACGCCGTACTTAAAACACTCGCCTACCTCGACCTGTTTGATTTTGCACCATCGCTGCTCGAGCTCGAACGTTGGTTGCTGCGCACTGACGAGCCGCACACGGCGACCGATATTCAACATGTTTTGGAATCTGACCCACACATTCACTGCGCGGAGGGGTTCTATTTTTTGACCGACCGCGATCAGCTCGTCGCACTGCGCAAACAGAAATATCGTTTGAGTGAAGAAAAGTGGAAACGCACGAGACGATACCTTCGTCTTGTTGCTGTAATGCCCTTTGTCGACGGTGTGTGGCTCATCAATTCGATGGGTTGGGAAAACGCACGCGAACGCAGCGATGTCGATCTGCTCATTGTTGCTCGTCCCGGACACATCTGGTCTGCGCGATTGTGGACGACCGCAGTAATGAAGTTACTCCGCCAACGTCCTCATGAACAATCGGAAGATCGTGCGATTTGTCTGTCACTCTACATTTCTGCAGATCACCTCAACTTGGAGCCGTACCGCCTGCAGAGCGGCGACATCCACTACTCGTTTTGGGTCAACCAGTGCTACCCGCTGTACGACACTGGGCAGTACGAAAAATTCCAACAACACAATGCGTGGCTCAAGAAGGTATTTGCTCAGCCACGTTGGCCGCATACCATCGAACGACGCATGATCCGGCTCACCGCCGCAGAACGCGCGATCAAGCGCCTACTCGAACTGTGCAGCAACGAACAGCTCTTCAAAAAAATCCAGTGGCGCATTCTGCCAAACAACCTACGTGCAATGGCAAATCAAGACCAACGTGTAGTGATGAATGACACAATTCTCAAACTGCACACCAACGATAGGCGACAGCAAAAACAACAACAGTGGGAGGAACGACTACGCGCACTACAGATATGAAGCTCTTGCGATTCACCATCGTCCACGAACTGCTGCTAGCACTGATCATTCTGTTGTTACCATGGCAGGCACGGTGGATTGCGATTCCTGGAACGCTCAATGGTGCGACTTGGGAGTACGGAACACTGTCCCTCTATGCAGTTGACATCCTTGTTCTGTGCATTATCGCCGTCAGCTGCGCGATAGCCCTGATGAATACATCACGGCCGCATATTCATCTTTCCGGAGCGCTGGCTCTTTTTCTCTTGATTGTGTCATCAATGGGAATCGCATTTGCCACCAACACACTTTCTGCCATTTTTTGGCTGGCCAAACTGGCTGAGGGTGTTGCGCTCTTCTTCTGTATCAGCCTCGCGCGTCTGCCATTTGAGCGGATTGCGATGGCATGGACCGTTGCCGGTGTGATCCAAAGCATCCTCGCCATCCTTCAGTTCACCACACAGCGAATTGTCGGCAGCACCTGGTTTGGAATGGCCAACCAAGATCCGAACAGCTTGGGAGTGCAGGTGATACAAACAGAAATGGGGCGGGTTCTTCGCGCTTACGGTTCTCTTCCCCATCCCAATATGCTCGCGGGGTTCCTGGTCATCACCATCATTGTTGGGTTGGTCCTTTTTTGGCGAACCGACTCAGCATTCAAACGAGTTCTCCTTCCTATCGCGGTTGGCATTGAAGCCAGTGCGCTCTGGATGACATTCTCACGACAGGCATGGATTGCCCTTGCGGTCGCACTGATCGTGTGCACCGCCTATGCCTTCAAGGTGTCACGGTCATTCCCAAGCCGCGTGGCGTTTGGCATCGGATGTACGGTGCTGCCAATGGTCGTGTTCTCGTTGGTTTTTCCGGAATTGATGCACAGCCGCATTGATACACAGAACCGGCTTGAACAACAATCAGTAAACGAACGACAAGAATACGTTGAAGAAAGTATTGCGGTATTACGCGAACACTGGTTTACAGGTATCGGCATCGGCAACAACACAGCGTATACGCACGATGCAGACCGTGATCGTGGAATCTACAAATCGGGCAGCTCCTACCAGCCAGTGCACAACGTCTATCTCTTGGTGTTTGTAGAGCTGGGCATCTTTGGACTTGTGGGATTCCTGCTCTTTGGACTCAGCCTGTTGTACAAAACGCGCTGGCGGCATGTTTCGGTATTCACCTGGAGCGTCTGCCTCATTGCTCTTGCGGTGATTGGATTCTTTGATCACTATCTGTGGTCGCTCCACTTTGGAATTCTGTTGTTTTGGATCGCGGCCGGGTTGTTGAGCAATGCAAAGGAACATGTGGATAATTATGTTTGACATGAATACAGGGCCTATTTACAATAATATCCAATATGATCGGCCATCTCATTTGCACAACAAAGGCATTCGTCGTCCCAGCCATCTACCACTGGAATTTTGTACATTGTGGGGTTGAAGGTCATATCTCGGCATAAGCCGAAATCGAAACGTATACCGACAGACCAAGACCCCGCAATCACGCGGGGTCTTTGATTAACGGATACGTTCGTGACGACTGCACATGCAGTCCGCACATTGGCAACGGAAGAAAGGGTTCGGTTCAGAATCGTTGAAGCGCTAGGCTGCGAAGAGTATAGGATTGCAACATCCTGTCTTCCTCGCACCCTAGCACTCCGATTCCACCGGGTCAGAGAGGAGATTTCAGCATGACGAAGAAAGAATTGTCCGTGATGGATCTCGTCGAACACGTCGGCCTGCGCCGGCGCGTCACCCACTTCATCAAGCTGTGCCGCCTCGTGGCCAGCAAGGTGATCAACGACTTCCACAAGTCGGGCTACATCGCGGAGGCGCGGAACATCCTGCGTGCCATCTTCGGCAGGGCGCCGAAAAGCGACTTTCGGGTACTGAGCCTGCGCGTGGACTTCGCGCTGCTCCTCTGCTGTGCAGAGGCGCTGCTCAAGCACCAGAAGCCGCCGGTGAAGGTTGCGTGGGCCACGATCCATGTGAGTCGGGTGGTCTAGTTCTCGACCACCCCCTCCATCCTACCTCCTCAGCTCCGCCCCTCTCCCACCTTCCGTTGCCCCCTTTTTCTTGATTGTCAGGCCATATGGCTGGCAGCCAAAACAGAGGGAAAAACAATCACCAAAGAAATCTTGGAGTACAAAAACTTCGAGATTTTACCGTTGCTTTCTAAGTTGACAGAATTGATTCATATGATATAGTAATTATACTAATTGTAGTAATCTAGGATGTATGATGAAAAATCCAAGTAAAACCGTCACGATGATGCAGCTGCGTCAACATATTGGCGAGGTTGTGAATGATGTCCTCTATACCAGCATCAGTTATGTCGTTGAGAGGCGCGGCAAACCGATTTGCAGGATTCAACCATACCGCGGCGAGTCAGCGAGCGTAGTGCCAGAAGATACAGATCACGGTCGAAGAATCGACCATTTATTTGGTTCCATAAAAAAAATGAGAAAAGAGGAACTCGAGAATTGGACAGAAAAATATACCCACGTTGATCAGAAGTACGAACGCAAAATACAGAAAGCGTGGAAATAACCACTATGCACGGTGTTGTTGATACAAACATCCTCATTTATTTTGTACGCGGCCAGACTCAGGGACGTTGGCTGCGAGAACAACTCAAACACTCTCCCAAAAAATTTGGCATTTCGGTGATTACAGAAACAGAACTACTGGCGAAACCCCAATTATCCGATGAGGAAAAATTATTGATTGAAGACTGCCTACAAGAATTCATTATTATCCCTGTAGATTCGACAATAGCACATTGGGCAGCGCTGTATCGTTCCCGCTATACGCTGGGGCTTGGCGATGCGTTGATTGCAGCCACAGCCCGCAGTCTTGACCTATCGCTCTGGACATACAATCTCAAAGATTTTCAAAAAATCAAGGGGCTTGTCATACAACAACCCAACCGCACGTAATAGATAATAACCAACGGTTACTGTAGTCTCTTGTGTAGATAAGAGACTTGGTTACCGACCCACACTCCTTTTCTTGGACGAATCGTAAACCAC
>SBBP01000021.1 GCA_005239655.1 Candidatus Microgenomatus auricola
GTCGTGTATTCAGTTGTCAACGTTCGTGTGTGAGACGCACCTGCTCATCTCGTACTTTCGGGCAAAAAAAACGTCTCAAATTGCTGATATCAAGCGTACTTGATACGCAATTTCAGCCGTTTTTCGCGAGAATTCCCCGGTGCAGCGATGTCAATTTCTGTGTTTACAGCCCACTGAGCATACCTGACTCAAAAAACCATGTCAAGTGAAATTGAGCCTTTTGTCGCTACACAGATTATGCACACAATGTGCCCTCTTCTGAAAGGAGAAATGTGATGTCGTTCCCGTTTTAGAAGAGGGGTTGAAGGTGTAGAGGAGAAGGAGAATGTAGAGAGAGGGACCGCTGTGAAGCAGTCTCCAGTACTGACGTTCCCCTTTCGAAGACACGTTTTTCCCATCAACCAATGGTTAGTGTAAATCAGCAAGTACTTCGTGTCAAGAAGACACGAAACTTAGGGTGTGGATAACACTAAGAACTCAGAGTCCTGGTGTTGAGAGTTCTTCGGTGTGAATGTTTTTTTCGCCAATCTTCAATCAATTTATGGTTCCCCGAGAGCAGCACTTCAGGCACTTTTTTGCCTCGAAAAGTTGCGGGACGAGTGTACTGAGGATATTCAAGATAGCCTTCAGTGGAGTGCGATTCATCGTGAGAGGATTCGTCCTTACCTAAAACCCCAGGCAACAGCCGAGAAACAGCATCGATCACAACCATCGCGCCGAGTTCGCCACCCGTCAACACGTAGTCACCAATCGAGATTTCTTCATCGATGTAGTCGAGCACGCGCTCGTCGACACCTTCGTAGTGTCCGCAGACGAGGATCAGTTGATTGTAGTGATTGCGCAAGTCGCGAACTGTTTTTTGGTTGAGCCGCTGTCCCTTCGCCGACAACAAAATCACACGCGATTTCCTGCGGCGACTGATCGCTGCGAGTGTCCGCACGATCGGTTCCACTTTCATCACCATTCCCGGGCCACCGCCGTACGGCGTGTCATCAACTGTGTGATGTTTATCGCGTGCCTTGTCACGGGGATTATGAAAACGCACCGAAATCTTTTTTGCTTTTTGTGCACGCTTCAAAATGCTTGTGCCAAGCACCGAATCGAACATTTCTGGAAAAATGGTGACGACGTCAAAGCGCATGTGATTATCCTAGTCTGGAATAGCATCTTCGGCAACTATCCACAGGCTGGCGGCCACGGGTCTTGACAGAATGTAAAACACGTTTTACATTTCTGGATGTAAAGTATGTTTTACATTCTCATGCCGGCGATTCAGTCACAACTCAAGGCATACCGTCAGCAAGCGGACCTGACACAAGAGGAGCTGGCGAAGAAACTCGGTGTCACTCGCCAGACCATCAACGCCATCGAGCAAGGCAAGTACCAGCCGACACTCTACCTCGCCTGGCAATGCGCAAAGCTGTTTAAGGTGCGTATTGAAGACATTTTCCACTTCACAAAATAATTTTTTACGTCTATGAAACTCGCCAATGTATTCTGGTGGCACTACAAGCCATCTGATGAACGAGAGCAAGAACTCTACAGAAAAGCCTACAGTCGTGCATTCAAAAGCTTGATGACTTTCGTGGTGGTTGGCATTGTGATTCTCTCAGGGTTGGATAGGGTTGACGCAGACGTTGTGGTGCTCTGTATCGCGTTATCACTGTTGAGCAAGACGCAATCATTGGACGCATTCTTCCAGAAGATCGTTGGATAAACGCATTCCTCGATACACAAGTTGGGCCAACGGACTAATACAATACAAAATAGACCGAGGTCTCGGTCTATTGTAGTTCCTTATTCAGCGTCTTCGCCAGTTGTCGGTTCTTCTGTTGTGGTACCGTCTCCTTCCGCATCACCGTCTTCGCTCCCATCACCTGCCTCGAGATCGCCTTCCTCACCCTCGAGTTCAAATTCAAAATCCTCAAAGTCGCTTTCGTCAAACGGTTGGTAACGGATCTGCACCACTTGCCACCCGCGGAAGAACTGAGACACAAGTGACCAGGTGTTGCCTGTGCGACGTTTCAACTTGATAATGACTGGATCTTCAAACTCGTCAAACGTCACATCCACGTATGCGGCATAGTGATGCGCAAAGTAATTCGGTGTGGGTTTGATCGTGCGTTTTTCTGAACCGTCTGGGTTTGTGCCATCAACACGCGAGCGCCATGACTCATCCTTTTCTGTTGTCCATTCAAGAGATTCCGCCGAAACCCAGTCTGCGACAAACCATTCAATGTTCTCACGCTTACTTTCTTTGATGTCTTGGCTCACAAACGACATGACTTTTTCTTGGTCGCCGTCTTCCATGGCGGCCATAACGGCATCCAGTGTGCGACGTGGACTGGTGAACCAGAACGCCAGTACAGCGAGCGCGCCAATGACCACGAGCGCAATTCCACCAACGATGATTGTTTTGTTTGAAGGCCTCTGCATCTGCATAGTAGAGAGATTTTAATAACGACAGGATAAGTATAGAGAATAAACGTCATCTGATCAAAGAGTCGAGGTGGCGTTACAACGCAAACAAAAACACCCCGCGCTGCGGAGTGCTTTACTGGTATGATCCAGATTAGATATCGAGGTTGTCGATTGCGCTACTGGCCGGAGAAGACGTTTCTTCTTGTGCCGGAGCGGCTTGCTGTTCGCGTGGTGCGCGTTCTTCACGCTGCATGCGTGGAGGACGTGAACCTTCCGGTTCGTTGATCTTCAGGTTGACGCGTGCTTGGTTCTTGGCACCAACGACGCGGAGCAACGTGCGGATCGCTTTGGCGGTTTGACCCTGGCGACCAATAACTTGGCCGAGATCGTTCTGGTCAACGGTGAGTGTGATCAGGACACCCATTTCATCCACTGTGCGTTGTGTAGAGACAGCGCCGGGGTTGTCAACAATGGATTTGACAACATACTCGACGAACTCTTGGTCTCGCATTTCTGACATTGCAGTTCTTCGTAAATTGTTAATCTGCATTCCGCCGCCTCTTTGTAGAAGAGGCAGTTGCATGTCAAAGCATATCAACCCGCAGGAGCAGTGTCAATTGAGAAGTCCGTTTTTGGATACAAAATTCCCCCCACGGCCCACGGCCGGTGAGGGGAATGGTTGCGCTGTGTGTTTACGCTTTTGGAGCTTCTTCGGCTGGAGCGGATTCTGCTGCTGCTTTTTCCGCGGCAGCTTTGGCGCCCTTCTTCGTGCCGACGACGCGTTTTTTCTTCCCTTGAATGAGCCCAAGTTCGACGAGCATGTTGTGCATCGTCGCAGACGGTTGTGCACCTTGTTTTATCCAGTACTGTATGCGCTCGGCATTCAGTTGAATTTGGTCCTTCCGCTCTTTCGGGTGAGGATTGTACGAACCAAGTTCTTCTTTTGCGGCGGACTTTGGAGACTGCGTTTTGTCTTGAAGGACAATGCGGAAGGCAGCAGTGTTTTTGCGGCCAATGCGGGCAAGACGAATAACCAACATAGGTTGTGGACGTTTAGTAATGTGTAATCAGTCGATCGGCTGGTGAGCGCCAGCCCAGTAAGCACTGCGATAGCGGCAGTTAGAGTATCAGGTCAAGTGTTTTGAGTCAACTCTTGGCCACGCGAAAATTTATTTCCGACGGCGGGATGGGCGAGACGCCTGTGCTTGCGAGGAGCCTTTTTTGATAGCCTCAAGGTCTCGAGGACGTGAGAGGACGTGCAAGAAGCGAACCATGTCTGTGTCTGAGGCTCTTGGCAAATCGGCGGTAATTTCGTTGCGTCGTTCTGCCCGCCGCTCTAACTCTGCATCAGCACGATGTGGATCAATAAATTTTGATGTTCCAAAATCTAAGATACTCACATGTCCATCCGGATGCATCATCACATTTGCACCATGCAAGTCGCGATGCAAAAAACCTGCTCCATTCCAGCACTCGACTGTATTGGCAACCATGGCAGTCTGTTCGGGTGTCACGATCGGGTAGACCGTGTCTCGGTCGCTGTTCCGAGCAGCTGAAGCAAGGTCAAAGAACATGCGCGGTGTCCCACGTTGGCGGCCGAGAAGGTTATCACTCACTGAGCCAGGGAGTGCAAAAACAAATGTTTCTCCCTTGATGATATCCCATACTTTTTTTGCGGGCCAGTTATCGAAATCCTTAAAATTGTATGTCTCGCCTAATGCTTTGTCGGAAAGAAAAAACTGACGCAACCACACGCGTGCGGCACGGTCGTACAGTGTCTCGCCTGGAATACGATCCATCACCATGTAGAGTTGCGCTTCATCAATCAGGAGCGCAATCGGTCGTGGCACAGATGCAAACGGTTTCTCTGGTGTTCGTATGCGAGCGTGTTCGACGAGACGGAAGGCGAGCTCCTGCATTTCCATTTCATGGATGAGTTCCTCAGATGATGTGTGTAATTCGTTCGACGTGACTCCAGGTTTTATTTTGATTTTTTTGATCACCCACGGCGCAGGATCATGCGCTTGTTCATCACGGTCAAGCGCCACCACATGAGCGGCATTTCCTTCACCCAGAAGACTGTAGCGGCCCTGCTGTAATTCTCGCTCGATCGCACTCAGTAGTGTTGCCTCACTGGGATCAATATCGACACGCTCCACGCGTTCAAGACTGTCTGGTCCCTTGGAACGACGACGGAATGTTCTTGAAAGTGTCTGGCCTGGTTCGTGACGCATAGATAAAAAAATAAGGGCTACTCAACGAAGTACCAGCAGCCACTCGCTGTCGCTGCGTGTTCGTAGACGCCACCCACCGGCAATCGGCCGGGTCCTGTGCAGGCAGCCTCATGGGCCGCCCGCGCGCGCTGCTCCGCTCCGGTCCCCCGGAAGA
>SBBP01000115.1 GCA_005239655.1 Candidatus Microgenomatus auricola
CCCGTGACACTTCTTGTACTTTTTTCCAGACCTGCAGTGACAAGGATCATTGCGGCCAACTTTTTTTCCGTCGTCGCCGCGTTGCTGACTCACAAACGGCTGCACGGCCTGCGGTTTTTCTGCCTGCTTTTTTTCCATTTCCTTCTGCGGCGCCGTGTACTGCATCTGCTTCACTCGCCGATCCGCAATCACCTTGGCATCGCGTAGCTTGAAAATGTTATAGACCACGTGCTTCTGAATGTTCGACAGCAATTCTTGAAACATTTGATACGACTCCTTCTTGTACTCGACAAGTGGGTCTCGCTGACCGTACCCACGCAAACCAATAGAGTCACGCAAGAACGACATCTGGTCGAGATGTTCAATCCACAGTGTGTCAATGGCTCGCAGCATGAACCCACGTTCGACGCGCGTGAGCACCTCGGGATTTTCAATCTCCTTCACCATCGATTCGTACGCTGCCCGTGCCTGCTTCACAAAATACTCAATGATCGTCGTTCGGCCTTTGGCCTCTTCTAATTTATCTCCAACCTGTTTATGCACGTCGTGCAATGCCACAAGACACTCTTGCGTGTGGAGCGGAAAAATGGTTTCAAGCGTGGCGCAGATCGGCTTCAACTCCCAGTCACTGGCGCTCTCGCTGCCAGTGTGGAACGAAACGACTTGTTCGATTTCTGCATCAATCAATTCGTGCACAGCCGCGCGGAGTTGTTCGGGAGTCATCTCCAAAATCGCATTGCGTCGACGATACATGACATCACGATGCTTATTCATGACATCATCGTATTCGACCAAGTGCTTGCGAATATCAAAGTGACGTGATTCTACTTTTTTCTGTGCGGTCTCAATAGAACGGGAGACCAGTCGATTCTCAATCGGCATATCGTCTGGCACACCCAAGCGGCCCATCATATTTTTCATGCGATCGGACCCAAAGATGCGCATCAAATCGTCATCCATGGAGACGAAGAATTGACTGGAGCCGGAATCGCCCTGACGGCCGGAACGACCACGCAACTGGTTGTCGATGCGACGGGCTTCGTGACGCTCAGTCCCAATGACGGCAAGACCACCGGCTTCACGCACCTGACGGGCTTCTTCAATGTCCACGGGATTGCCGCCAAGGATGATGTCGACACCACGGCCGGCCATGTTGGTTGCCACGGTGACGGCGCCGCGCTTCCCGGCTTGGGCGATAATTTCGGCTTCGCGTTCATGCTGCTTCGCGTTCAAGACATTATGTGGAATGCCGTTGGCTGTCAGCAGTTGGCTCAATAACTCATTATGCTCAATCGAAATGGTTCCGAGCAGCACCGGCTGGCCCTTTGCGTGCAAATCCTTTACATGCGCAATCACTGCACGGAATTTCCCTTGCGCATTTTTATAGACACGATCAGACATGTCGATACGCTGCGTGGTGCGGTGTGGCGGGATCACCACCACATCCAAACCATAAATCTTGTGGAACTCTTCGGATTCGGTTTCCGCGGTTCCGGTCATGCCAGCCAATTTGTCGTACAAACGAAAGAGATTTTGCAGTGTGATGGTTGCGAGCGTGCGCGACTCTTTTTTGATTTCGAGTTTTTCCTTTGCTTCGATTGCTTGATGTAATCCTTCCGAATACCGACGGCCGTACATCATGCGTCCGGTAAATTCATCGATGATCACCACTTCACCTTCGGCATTCACGACATAGTCACGATCTTTCTGAAACAGCGTGCGCGCTTTCAATGCTTGCTCAATGTGATGCACAGTACGTAGTCCGCTGTCGACATAGATATTCTCAACGCCGAGTGCCCGTTCCAGTTTTGTGATTCCCGCCTCGGTCAACGTTGCCGAACGCATTTTTTCATCCACTTTGAAATCGGCTTCTTGTTCCAGACGCGCAACCAAATCTGCAAATTGATAGTACTGCTGCGTGGCTTCTTCAGCTGGCGCAGAAATAATCAGCGGTGTGCGCGCTTCATCAATCAAAATGGAATCCACTTCATCGATGATGGCAAAATGCAATGGCCCTTGCACTCGATCGTCCGCATTCCCCACCATGTTGTCGCGCAAGTAATCAAAACCAAATTCGTTGTTTGTACCAAAGACCACGTCGCACTCATACGCCTGTCTGCGTGGAACTTCACGCAAGTGTTTCATGTCTGCGGTAATGAGTGCTTCATAGCCGGCGCCTTCGGTTGAGGATTTCGCCGGCGTGGCGTCTTTGGCGTCTGACACCTCTGCTTCTTCTGGCCGACGGACTTTGCTGATGTCGGCTTCGTACCGAAAGGCGATATCATGCTGAATACATCCGACGGTCAACCCCATGAAGTGATAGATCTGACCCATCCAGTCGGCATCGCGACGGGCGAGGTAGTCGTTGACGGTGACAATGTGCACGCTGCCTTCCAGTGCGTTCAGATAAGCCGCCGTGGTTGCCGCTAACGTCTTTCCTTCTCCGGTTTTCATTTCGGCGATGTTTCCCTGATGCAACACGACGCCGCCCATGAGCTGAACATCATAATGGCGCTGGCCGAGCGTTCGGCGTGCGGCTTCGCGAATCACCGCAAAGGCTTCGTGTTTGATTTTGTCCAGCGGTGTTCCACTGCTCAACCGCGTTCGAAATTCTGCTGTTTTTGCGTTGAGCGCACTGTCCGAGAGCGTCTGCATCGACGACTCAAGGGCGTTTATCGCCTCAACATCCTTCTGCAGGGCGCTGACGAGTCGCTTATTGCGGTCACCAAATAACTTTTCGACAAATGTATACATACCGCCACGTACTCTACGGTTTTACGCAAAAACCGTCAACCGTGTCCCGGGGTGTAGGCGGTTGATTTCGACGAGCGTTGGCGTCACTCGAATTGAAGCAACGTGTGCGCTCGGAATGGGATGTGGTTCGCCTGGAAAGACATCGATATCTTCTTGAAACAAACGAATTTCGCCGTTGCGACCGATGAATGCGGCAACGGCAGAGCCTCGATCTCGCACGGCTTCAAGTTCTGCAACGGTTACATGACAACGGATCGGGTTCGTGTACAGCTCGTATCCGCGCTCAAAGGCGATGTCGATCGTGAGGCCATGTGTGCGTACGCGATCCCATGGCACGGTGAGCGTGCGGTCGACGTTCCACTGTTGCAACTGTACAGGGTTTTGTAGAGTCACGTGATAGTGGTGACGGACGGGATCGACCATACGCACCTGCGTTTCGAGCAGATAGGGGTTGTCGTCACGGAGACGCACAACCACGGGGTGCGAGACCAGTTCGCGGTGTTGTGTCGGAGCCTCTCCTTCAGCGCGTTTCAGCTGCTGATACGTTTCCCAAAAATCACGTGATGCGGCATGGCCATTGTCATGCTGCTGAAAGCGACGTAACACATCGTTCACGGTTTTGTTGAGTATCACCGCTGTTGAAAGGCGCTCGAGAAACGGCTGATCCACAATGGCTGCAAGAATAGAAAGTTCTCGAAAACACTGGGCGAGCAGTTTCGCATCGCTGTTTCCGTGTTCATACGCATGGAGGTAGCCCGATGCATCTGGAAACAGACGTTGAATGTCTTGGGTGCCTACGCGCTGTGCAACACGGCGCACAAATCGTGCACCTTCATCGTGCATAATCTGTTGCAGGCGCTGTGCATTGGCGTACAGATCAGGGTGGAGTTGTGTACGCAAAAACGCTTCCGCGGCTTCGACATCATCCATCGGCTGCGCGTGGGTCAACCACGCGATCAGGCGGCACGTGAAGCGGTCGAATTCTTGCGCTGAAACATTCATTCGTTTTTCCAAAAGGTCAAAATGGATTTCAGACTGCGGCGCGTGTTTCGTGCTTCACGCTTTTCGGCCGCATATTTTTCTTTGTGTTTACGCAACTGCTCAACAATTTCGTCTCTACAGATATCCACTGCCGCATGCAACCCTTCTTCATCGGCCTCTGCGTGCAACAATCCGCCGGGCACCTGCACATTCATTCGCACATGAAAAACTTCGCCTTTTTTGTGGTGGGTATTTTTATCGCATTCGACATCGATGGTGACAATTCGACTCTCCTGTTTGGTCAACGATGCGGTTTTTTCTTGAACGTATGCACGAATGGCGTCAGTGAGTTCAAAATTACGGCAGACAATGTTGGTGGGCATAGCTTCAGGATGTTAATACTTTTCTGTAGTATAGCACAGCGGCACTGCAAGACGTGCCGCATCTCAGGAATCGAATCCGATGTATTCAATTTCTTCCATCAGTTGTACGCCTTTGGTGTCGCGCACCTTCTGTTTGACAAGCGAAATGAGAATCATCACATCTTCAGCTGTGGCAGTACCGGTATTGATGATGAAGTTTGCATGAATCGGGGACACTTGTGCTCCGCCAATGCGGAATCCCTTCAACCCAACATCATCGATCAGTTTTGCTGCGGCTTCTGTGGTTTGGTCTTTTGGGTTGCGAAACACACAGCCTGCACATTTTGCAGCGATATCTTGGGTTTCTTTACGAAGCGCTGAGAGTTCTTGCACGCGCGTTTTAATCGTCTCTGAATCTTCGCGCTGCAATTGGAAGGTCGCATCGAGAATGGTGTATGGGCGGTGCTTGAAAACGCTTTCTCGATACCCAAATGCGCACTCTTCGACTTTCATCGTGTGCTGTTCACCGTTTTCATCCAACACCGTTGCCTGCACAAAAAAATCCTTTATTTCCTTGCCGCGTGCACCCAAATTTGCCCACACGGCACCGCCAACGGTTGCGGGAACGCCGATCGCAAATTCTAACCCTGCAAGCCCCATGTGCGCAGCCTGTGTGATGATGCGACTCAGGCGCACGCCCGATCCTGCGGTCACGGTCCCCTGCTCCTCATCAAAGGCGACAGCAGTGAACTCGGACTTGATGACCATACCGCGAAAGCCGTTGTCGGAAACGAGGATATCTGAACCTCCACCGAGCACAAACCACGGGAGTTGTTTTTCCTTTGCAAACGCAATTCCCTCAGTGACATCGCTCTTGGTTTTTGCAACAATAAAATAACGCGCGGGTCCACCGATTTGAAATGTGGTGTAGGGTGCGAGCGGCACGTGCTCTTGAACAGTGATCATACTTCTCCAACCAATTCCTCTGCGAGATGGTAAATGTCTCCAGCGCCCATAATGAGCAGAACATCACCTTTATCAAGAATCGAATCGATATGCTGACGTGTCGATACGACGTCGGGCGCATAGAATGCGTACTTCCCTGTTTTTTCCACTGCGGCAACCATCTCTTTTGAACTCACGTGCTGTGCATCGTCTTCCTCTCTGCCAGCAACATCATAAATTTCCTGCACGATCGCAAAATCGGCATCGGCAAAACATTGCACAAATCCGGTGAACAATTTTTTTGTGCGAGATCGTTGGTGCGGCTGAAACACGGCGATTAGTCGTTTTCCGGGATAGAACTCCCGTACCGCTTTAATTGTGCTGGCCACTGCAGTGGGATGATGTGCGTAGTCCGAGATGACGGTTGCACCTCGATACGATCCCACCACTTCAAAACGACGCCACACACCGGAAAATTCTGCGAGTGTTTTTTTCATGATCGCCTCGGAGATGCCGAGCTGTCGACCAACCGCGATGGCAGCCAAGGCGTTGGAAATGTTGAACCGTCCTGGAATGCGCAGTGTATACGTTTCCCCGCCGCTGACGAATGTCTGTTGTTTTTGGCTGACATGAATATTCTGCGCCCGTACGGTCGCGTCTGGCGCCATGCCATACAGCAC
>SBBP01000146.1 GCA_005239655.1 Candidatus Microgenomatus auricola
CGTTGCATTGCGCATTGGTGACACTCCGCTGGACGCTGCTCTGTACGTACCGGATACATTGCACCCGCTCACCATTACTGGATTTGACTTTGGTCTCCACGGCGACCGTGTGCGCAAATATGCTGGGGAAGTATCACGCATCAATGGGCAGCTGACGGTGAATGGAATGTATTTTGTTTCTGTGCGACATGCGTTTGAGTTTTTTGGTGTTGCTGATTTTTATGACGCATTGCGACAAACGATTTTGCAGGCGGTGTATGAACGGTATGAGCGAACAAGTGTACAGCGTGAAGAAGATCGACAGACGTTGCGTGAGTTGCTCACAGAAGCGCCAGTTGCTGAACAGGTGATTCCGGCGGCTCCACTTGCCCCTGTCCCCACGCCAAAACCAGCCGCAGTCTCCACACCGGAACCGCAAAAACTCTCACCAGAATTTTGGGAGCCGCATCGACCACGACCGCAAGAGACCATTGGTGCAGTGCCGGTCAAAATTTCACGTCGCGACCTTGTGCGGGCGTTGCTGGCGTGTGAAGGCGTCGGTATGGATGAGTCGCGGGGCGACCATCCGCATTTTGTGAGTGCGGTTACTCATCAGCGCGTGCGCATGTTTAACCGCCATGGGAGTGCCGGCGGTGAGCCAATCATCTATCGCAGTGATATTGAGGAAATGCTTGCGAGCCTCGGTATCCCAGTGACAGAATTTTTGAAGCGGCTGTGACTCAAAAGTGCACATCGTATATACTGGAGTTGTCTGTATACTATCGAAAGGAGATGCAATGATGATGTGTAAATGTTGCGATGACAATAACGCACAATGCGCATGTATTCACCACAAGGCCAAAAAGTGGATCATGGGTTTCGTGCTTATTGTTGTTGGCGTTGTCTCCTATGGCTACAACTACCATTGGTGGGGAGAGAAGTTGTTGTGTGCCGAGAAATACACGGTGTGGGACTGGCTGCTTCCTGGTATCGTCGTACTCATCGGTGTAAAGATGTTGGTGATGGGCTGCATGTCCATGATGAAAAAATCGGAGAACGAAGGAACAGAAACGGAAACGAAAAAAGAATAAACAGGAACAGAGCACAGAGCCGCCGGGCTGCCGGCGGTTTTCCGTGAGCGGGTGAGGGGAATCGCGTCCGGCCCAGCGGCGAACATTCACTGGATGTTCGCCGAACACTCGACTTCGCTCTTCAAGCTCGTCTCGCTCCTGGGCTTCGATTCCCTCAACACAAATGTAAAACCGCCGCCAAAGAATGGCGACGGTTTTCCGTGAGCGGGTGAGGGGAATCGAACCCCTCGCATCAGCTTGGAAAGCTGAGGTATTACCACTATACGACACCCGCAAAGTGCAGCACGAAGTATATCGAAACACACAAAAAGATCAAGCCAAACTATGGTATACTGTCGTCACAGAATCTATGGAAAGTACTCTTGCCAGACAAGCCTTTTCTTGGGCGACAGCAGAACACGCGGCGGTGAACGATTTGCCGTTTGATTTGTATTGCCAGACACGAGACGTATTTCAAGGACGACTTGATGCCATGTCTCAGGAGTTCCTTCGGGCAAGCAGAATATCAGAAGATACGATATACATGTTGATCGCAATCGCGGGTGAAATCGGAAATAATTCGTTCGATCATAACGTTGGAAGCTGGAAGGACGTGCCGGGGATATTCTTTGGCTATTCTGTTGGCCAAATCGTTTTAGCAGATCGCGGTTGTGGTATACGAGCAACATTGCAACGAGTTAAGCCAGAGTTGCGCAGCGATGAGCAAGCCCTTGAAACTGCGTTCAAAGAAAAACTCTCCGGTCGCGCACCGGAAAATAGAGGGAACGGCTTAAAATTTGTACGACAGGCAATCCAAGATCAACATCTGTGTTTACAATTGTATTCCGGGAACGCCCGGGCGGAGTTAAATGCCGCCATAACAATACAAACCGCGAGCCAGTCTGTTCCAGGATGTTTGGCTGTTTTGGCATTCTCAGATACAGTACAGATATGAAAATCGAACTAAAAAAATTTGGCGACATGCTGATCTCTCGTCCCGCTGGGCGTGAAGCGTTTTTGGCATTGTCTGCCTACCTGACTCGTGATATTGATCGCAACGAAACAATCGAAATTGATTTTGAAGGGGTGAAGGTGCTTACGCCATCCTGGGCAGACGAGGTCGTCACAAAAGTCGCACAGCAATTTCCCAATACAAAATTACTGCACACCGGGAATGCTTCAGTACAGGCGACACTCAAAACGCTACGGCAATACTCCGACGTGAAAATATAACTCGGCTTCAAGCACTCTATTTTATTCTGCTACAGCCCTTGCAATCGTATCAGGAGCATTTGCGTGCTTAACAACTCTGAAAATTGGATACACACTAACGTCTTCATGATGAATCTTTTTCAACGAAAAAATTTTATCCCTTTTTTCCAGTCAAAACAAATTCAAGGACGGCTGGAGCATAATGAGTGAGAATCTTTCCTCTTTTCCTATGTTCGAACTCCCCCGAACTCGCAGGGTGTTCAGCACAATATCGCCGTATGAAGGTCAGTGCGACGTCTTGTTCAATCTGCGCTCTTACTGCAATTGCATGCGCAGTCAGCCAATCTGGAGGTGCTAGTTTGCGTTTGGCGAGCTCGTCTTTGACCCAGGCAAGTAATTTCGGTGAATAATGAAGTAGTGGCTTAGATATGGCATCTTTGTAGATTTTTTGTTCCGAAGGAAATAATTCAGAGCCTGTAGCGAGCAAGGGTTCAATGAGGGTTGCGCTTCGTCCAGTTGCGAGTATAATCCCTGAGCCAGTCACCCAATCTGGCGGGGCTTTCTCAAATTTCCCATAGCGCTCGTACAACAGTTGTTGGAATTCCGGGGAGGAGTAGAGTCGTATGTTGCCAGTGGTTGAAGTGTATTTTTTAAACCATTCCGGGTTAGAGATTTTGTATGGTGCCGCTGTTCTATTGATGGTCGTGGCATGAATTCCCGTAGACACATGAATGCCTCCCTCAGTCATCCAGCCTGGCGGAGCAGGTGGGTACTTGTCAGCCTCTGTTTGAATCAGCTTAAGCGCCTCAGGAGAAATGTGGAGAAATGATTTGCGCATGAGCGAAGCGCGTGGCACATACCGTTTTACCCAATCAGGGTGTTGTGCACGACACTCTTCAATTAATTGTCGAGTTCGGTCAATTCCCAGACGTATAATGCGTCCATGACCCTCAATCGTTATGGGAAACTCATCTTTTTTTATCCAGATCCAATCTTCAGGAGCCACCTCTCGTTGGGCAACTTCTTCTTCAGGCGCTTGCGGCGGACGTTTTGGAATGGCATCTGGGCCGTCAGTCAACAATATTTTAAGTCGTCGCTTCCAATCTTCCTTGTGATTAAACCGTACGTGAGTGACTTCTTGGCTGGGATGCGTTTGCAATTGATCTTTTGTTTCACCTAACCACTGCTTGTAGGCTTCAGGGTCGAGTTGATGAATGACATACGTTGCTTGTTCCTTTTGGTTGCAGACCAACACTCCCTTGCCCATTTTCTCCAAGACGAATAAGAGATAACTGATTTTTCTAAAGGCTCGCGGCTCCACCTTGCCTTGCACCATAAAAAAGTCTTCGATTCCCAACTCCTTCAACGCTTCAAGCATGTACTCTGACCGAGGAATTTCGCCATCTTCTGGTCCAGGGCCTTCCCCATGGAGGAGCTCTCCTTCACCTTCGGGCAAGATGACAGTGTCCAGTTGA
>SBBP01000014.1 GCA_005239655.1 Candidatus Microgenomatus auricola
CTGTAGAGATGAGTCTTTGTCAAAAAATTTTGTTACAGAGATCAGTGAATGAATTTTTTTTCTAAAGATAGCTAAAAAGTATCTCTATGCTGTAATAATATACTGTTACAAACAAAAATCAAGCATCAGCATTTTTACCTGCGCTAGACGGTTCGGCGAATTTTTGCTATATACAGACAGTCCAAAAACAGGCTACTGGAGGTTAGAAAGCCGGTGGAGGACATGCTCATGCGGAGAAATGCTGTGGCTGATGGATTTTTTTTGCAACACGAACGACGTGAGAGCCGGGCTGTTCGCTTCGGGTTCAACGAGCCGACCGCTCTGGACCACGCCGTCGTGGTGGTCAGGAGGTACCTGGGAGATGAACTGAGGGCTGGCTACTTGCCGGACCACCTGCTTCAGAGGCGCAATCCAGGCTGGTGCTGGGCCCGTGGGAAGGGTCAGGAGAATCCGCGCTTCATCACCGTCGTGGGAGCGCGTCGAACCGAAGCAGCGGCCCGCAACTACGTCGCCTGCACTGCACAACTAGTGCAGCAGGTTCTGCAGGAGGCGAAAATCAACATCGGTGTTCGCCGTATGAACGTGACCACGATGTCGCGTGTCACCGACCGCAATGGTCGTATCGGCGAGCAGGTGGTGATCGCCACCGTTCGAATCGACGTCGTCGACTAGCCTAAGAACGCAGCAGAGCGTTCGCGGGCTTCTTTTTTTGAAGCACTATTTTAATCCACAGCTTCCTGTACTTTCAACGCACACATAGGCAGCGCCATTCTGCTCGACGACTTCGTAGTACGGAATGCAATCTTTGAACCCAGGCGGACCAGAACCGGTATCGACACTAAATTGATACCGATGCCATGGGCATTCCACGTAACCATTGACAATACATCCTTCAGCAATGGGCCCGCCTTGATGTGGGCAGATCGTCGACATTCCGAACAACTTCCCGTTGTGCTTAAAAATCGCCACAGAAAAACCGTTCGCGTCTACACGTCTGCCTTTTCCATCTGGGAATTCTGCTGCAGATCCAATGTTGTAATACGTCTTTCCGTTCAACTGCAACGTCTCCCCACTCGCTTTTTTGCGTTTGACGAACTGGCGGAGCATGAACAGCAATCCACTGACGTGTGAGCCGACAACCAGTGCGAAGAACGCCCAAAAAACAATCTTCAACCAAAGGATATCTTCAAATTTGAGTGTGCCAGTCCAGATGTGAATGATGACTGATGCATAGGCAATGTAGATCAGCACATGCAACTGTTTCCATCCATTCACGCGGCGCAGAATTTTTTTTGGCAACGCCCACGGCGAAACGAGCAGCCAGAACACGACAAAGATTCCGAGTACGACTTTATGCCACGTCTCCAAGTCCAACACGTAGTTCATGAACATGGCAATATATCCGATGTATCCAGCGAGCAGTAGTGTGTGGAGAACGCTCCACCACAACGGCTTCACTTTTTTTTGTACGTAGTCCCAGGAGGTGAGCGCCATCCATGTCATGATGAACAAGCTGGTTGAACCGAAGAATACAAATGCGGACGCGTAGGCGGCTTCGGGAGAGAATTCAAAGTAGTAGCTGAGGACGAGCGTGGCATGTGTGAGTGCCATCAAGAACGCTGTCACTCCAACGTGGCGGCGATATTTATAGAATGGCCGCATGCGTTTCACAAATCGCGTCCATGGGCCGATGAGCAACGTCACATTCAGGAAGAAGGTTGCAAGGATTGCTGCAGTCCGCAGCATGACGACCGTGCCCTCAGTCTCAGGGAACCGGACACGAGCAAATACGAAACTGGCGATGATGATCATGATGAGCCACACATCCACCCAGGCTTTCTTCCAGAGCGCGTAGATGCCGAGTAGAGCTGAACAACAGAGTAGTGAATACCATATCCACTGCTCCGACAGAATCGGCAGCGTGGTAATGCACACCAGTGCAACCAGCAGTGAAATTTTCACACGGTCGATGGTGAGGGGACCAATCCTCATATGAAGAAGTGTTTAGCGCACGACGCCTTTTTTGTGGCGTCTTCGTTTATGGATATAGTCTAAACGAACCCCCTCGGATTGTAAAAGCGCTGTTTTTTTTCGACTCCCACCGCGATTGTAGTCGCCAGGAGTGCCATCGGCATGGACGACCCGGTGGCAGGGTACCGTCGGATCGAAGTTTTGCGACATGATGGTGCCGACTGCGCGTGCGGCACAGGGGCTCCCGGCGCGGCGTGCGACCTCGCTGTACGACATCACCGTGCCTTTTGGGATGCGTCGTACCACCGCGAGGACACGTTCAGGAAAGCGGAGTCTTTTTTTCATCGAGTGGGTGCGTTATCGGTCGTTTTGCGAACGCCACCTTGGCGTAGAGTAACAGACCGTGTGCCGACAGAGAGATTGCAAGGTAGCCCACTACTGCCGATTCAACTGATGCGAGTGCACTGGCGATGAGTATGGCTTGCACTGCAATTCCAAAAAAGAAAAAGGAATGCAGAGAGAGGAACAGTTTTGTTCCATAGAATATTTTTTGTTGATCTGCGGATACTGCTCGCTCCATGCGGCGGTACACACGTACACACCATCGATCCTGCCACCCAAAGATGACACTATAGATCCACTGTACGATACGTTGTGCACCAGTGATGTGTTCTCGAGTGCTTGTGAAGCGTTCGTCGATGCGGCTATTGATTGCAGTGTTCCCGACGTGTGCAGCGTAGCGCAGGTTTGCATAGTTTGCCAATGAGCATTGAAGGAAAATGCTCAGCCACAGCACGACGCCGGCAAGAAGAGAGAGTGCCCAATGGTGCGTGAGTGTCAGTTGGTACGTGAGGGCGATAACGATGACCGTGATTCCAATACCGTCGCATGACGTATCTAAAAAACGGCCGAAGCGTGATGCCTGGCCCGTGTAACGCGCAAGCGTACCATCTGCACAATCCAAAGCCGTGTTGATGTGCATCACGAGTAACGCGAGCCACCAGTGGCCCTGTACGATTGCGAGCGCAGTGAGTAGTGCGCAGACGAGCGCTCCGACACAGAGTAGTTCTGGCGGCAGTCGTAGCCCACGGCCGAGCCACACCCACAGTAGAAAATCGCGACTAAAAAAATGGCTGGCTTCCCAAAATGCCGTCTCTGCGGTGTACTTTCCTCCAGACGGAAAATGGAAATCGCGGCCGGGCATCTATTTATGCTTTTTGTGGGTTTTCGCAATGGGTTGCTCGGCTGCACGATATGCGCTGATGAGGTCAACACCACGCTCGATCATTTTTGTGGACTCACCAACGAGATCACTCTGCTGCACGTCAGCAAAATTTGTTTTCATCTCTTCGTTGTACCAGCCGCGTGTCCAACCGATGAATGGAAATTGCGGAAAGGTGAATCCCAGTTCTGCAAAAAACATCATCAACTGTCCCGCAACTGCTTGTACGCCATCTTGCCCTCCGGTGATGATAAAACAGGCCGCTTTTTCTTTGATGAGTACGCGGTTGTGAAGAGTGATTTGATTTTGTAGCGCGTTCAATCGTTCTTGCATTTTGTAGTACAAACTGGATGCCACGCCCCAGCGGATAGGTGTTGCGACCACAACAATATCGCACCATTCGACTAAGCCGCGATAGACCTGCACCATCTCGTCGTCTTTTTTTGCTTGGGTGATGGAGCACGGCCAGATGCACGCGCCTTTATCCTTGGAGTAAAATCCTTCGCATTCGGCGATTTTCAAATCGCGCAGTTTCAGAATTTTTGTTTCAAATTTTTCTGGGTCGCCAAATTGCTTGAACGATTCCTCGAGCACATATTCTGA
>SBBP01000112.1 GCA_005239655.1 Candidatus Microgenomatus auricola
ACTTTTGACCAAAAGAAATTTAAAACAAGCATACAGGAGTTCGTGGCACGAGCCTGGGGGGAGCACCGAAAAACACTCTAAACATCTCACACATGGAATTACGTACACACGTTCGCATTCTCAAGCAGGCACAGTGGTTTGTGATTTTGTGCATACTCGCAGCAGGCATCGCCGCTTTTCTCTTTGCGATCTACCGACCAGTTTCATACGAAGCGGTCGTCTCATTTGATGTCGTGTTCGTGAACCGACCAGAGACGCTCGACTACCAGTACGGTGCCTATTACGATTTGAAGGCAGCGGAAATTTACACGCAGCACTTGATGAGTTGGCTCATGACTCCAGCCATTGTCACTGAAATTTATGAAGAGGCTGGAGTGCAATATGAAATTGATTCGATTTCGCGATTTACCAACCGCTTCAAAGGCAATCAGTATTCCGCTCAGAATTTTGTCGTCGAATTTCGAGATTATTCCCGTGAAACTGCGCAGAAATTGGCAACAGCCGTTGCAACCGTGATTGAGCGCCGTTCGGATGTGACCGGAAGCATTAATGACGATCCCGTATTTCAGGTTCAGGCACTGGAGCCGGTTGTCGCCGAAGCAGAGTTGAACACGTGGTTTGTGACCGTGATCGGTCTTGTTGCCGGAGCCCTCTTGAGCATCGTGCTCGTGTACCTCCGTGAATACCTGCGCGAATAGTTGGTGAGTTTGAACAATGCGCATTGGGATTGATTGCCGTTCGCTTCTGGAACCAGAGCCATCTGGCGTCTCCGCATATACACGCGAAACCGTGCGCGCACTTGCACAACTCCCAGAGACTGCCAGCCATCAGTTTGTCTGTTTCGTTAATGGATTTCGTTTGTCGCACGATGCCGTGCTTTTGTCATCGTTACGAAAGGTTGCTGACGCACCGAATGTCGACTGGCGAGTGCGTGGGTGGCCAAATAAATTCCTCACATCTGCAGAAGTGTTCTGCTCACGACCACATTTTGATTGGATGTTCGGGAAAGTCGATGTCGTCTTCTTGCCAAATTTACAATTTTTTCCGAGGCATGATCACAGCGTGCCCTATGTTTTGACGGTACACGATTTGTCATTTGAGCGATATCCGGAGTGTTTAGATCTGAAAGGACGTTGGCGACACCGTTTGTTGCACCCGAAGATGTCCGCGCGTGCTGCGAAGAGAATCATCGCGGTGTCCGAGTACACAAAGTTTGATGTACAGTCACTCTATGGAATTTCTGATGATCGTATTCAAGTGATATATCCGGGTGTTGCAGTTGGTCCTGTCAGCGCTTGGCCTGATCGCACTGCTTCCCGCGGCTCGCTAAAACGCGCAACGCTCGCGCGGAAAGCAGGTGCTCCGGCCACGCGCAGGGTGGAACAATCCACCACTACCACATATGTAGCGTTCGTCTCCACACTAGAACCACGAAAGAATGTGGAAACTCTGCTGCAGGCCATGGAAGAGGTTCGCAAACAGCACCCGCAACTCGATCTCGTCGTGATTGGTCGCCAGGGATGGAACTCTGCGAAACTCGTAAAACGACTTCACGCATTGCCGTACGTCCACTATCTTGGATACGTTGATGAGGCAACGAAGCGCCAAGTCCTCGCTGGAGCACAGGCGTTCATCTACCCGTCGTTGTATGAAGGATTCGGATTTCCTCCACTCGAGGCACAGCAGCATGGTGTGCCAGTCATTGCCGGCGCGCATTCGTCACTCCCCGAAGTCGTTGGAGAAAGCGCAGTGCTAGTTGATGTGCTCGATGCCGATGCAGTGGCCCGAGCCATCCATCATGTCCTCAGTGACTCCGCGCTACGAGAACGGTTGATTGTCGCCGGACACAAGAATGTACAGCGTTTTCAGTGGGAAGAATCCGCCCGGCGTGTGTTGAATGTGCTGACTCGTGTATACTGAATCGATGATCGAGAAAGCTGGAGGAATGATCACACGAACAAATGAACGCGGTGAGCGCGAAATCTATCTTGTCCATCGCCCGCGATACAACGACTGGTCGTTACCGAAAGGTCATCGTGATGCTGGAGAGACGTTTGAATCTGCCGCACTCCGTGAAACAGAAGAAGAAACCGGATTCCGTTGCAGGGTGATACGGACCCTGCCGGAGTATGAATACCAACTGCCCGACGGCGACTCTGTTGTCGTGCATTTTTTTGAGATGAGCGTTGCTGAGCAGACGCATACGAAGGACACCGAAACCGATCACGGCGAATGGATGACTGTCGCTACAGCATGTGGACGCATTTCCTATCCATCACAGCGCGCCTATCTCTTGACTGCGCTGTCGAAATAAGGTAAGTACAGAGAACTTCAAGGAGGAGGTTCCAGTGGACAAGTTCGATGCGTTGAGACTGCACCGGTGGAGCGCTGCGGTGGCTGCCCGGAAGGACCGGATCACGAGCGTCGTTGTCACGACGACCCGTGGCGGGACTGGTCTGGTGATTCGCGCGAGCTTCATGAGCGGCAGCCTCATCGTCGCTGAGGTCAGCGTGATCACCAACAACGGCAACGCCGAGATCGACCTCGAACGCG
>SBBP01000094.1 GCA_005239655.1 Candidatus Microgenomatus auricola
AACGAGGTTCTGGATTTTTGGAATGCAACCGATGCATTTCGAAAATCAGTGGAGATGCGTCCGGTCGATCGTCAGTACACGTTTTACGACGGCCCACCATTTGCCACTGGCTTGCCCCACTACGGTCACATTTCTGTCGGTGTGATTAAGGACGCTGTCGGGCGGTACTGGACGATGCGCGGCTATCGTGTTGAACGCGTCTGGGGGTGGGATTGCCATGGCTTGCCGATGGAAAACATCATCGAAAAGCAGCTGGGGTTGAACGGTCGCAAGGACATCGAAGCGTTCGGTGTCGACAAATTCAATGAAGCCTGCCGTGCTGCGGTGCTGGAATACGAAGACGAGTGGAAAAAAATCGTTCCGCGTTTAGGGCGCTGGATCGACATGGATCATGCCTACAAAACGATGGACATCAGCTACACAGAAAGTGTGTGGTGGGTGTTTTCTGAGTTATGGAAAAAAGGATTGATTTACGAAGGTCGCAAAGCAATGCACATCTGTCCGCGGTGTGTGACTCCGCTCTCGAATTTTGAGGTGACGCTCGGATACAAAGATGTCGAAGATTTAGCAGTCACGTGGAAGTTTCCAGTCGTTGGTCAGGACAACACATATTTTCTTGCGTGGACAACGACGCCGTGGAGCACGCCGGGGACAACGGGTTTGTCTGTTGGTCCGGATTTGACATACGTGAAGGCGCAGATCGGCGATGAGTGTGTCTATGTCGTGAAAGAACGTGCAGAGGCAGTGCTCGGAGGAACCGACTACACCATTGTCGAAGAAGTGAACGGAAGTGCGCTCGTGGGTTTGGAATATACACATCTCGCGGATTGGTATCGCACCCTACCTGAAGTTTCCGGTAACGACAAAGTCTACCACGTGTATGCGGCCGACTATGTAGAAACCAGTGAAGGGACTGGCATCGTGACGATTAACGGTGCATACGGTGAAATTGATATGGAAGCGGCACGCAAGAATGGATTGCCACTGATTTTGGATGTGAACATGGACGGCCTGTTCAACGAAAAAGCCTCTCCGCTCAACGGCATGGATGTGCATACAGGCCAAGCAAAATTTATTGACGATATGGTCGCGGCCGGTCGCGTGTTCACACAAGAGCCGTACAGACATAGTTACCCGCACTGTTGGCGCTGTGATACAGCGCTGTTAAATTACGCCACGAGTAGCTGGTTTGTGAAGGTGACTGCACTCAAGGAGCAGCTGCTTGCAAATAACCAAAAAATTCACTGGGTGCCAGAACACATTAAAGATGGTCGTTTTGGCATGTGGCTCGAAAACGCACGCGATTGGGCGATTTCGCGCAGCCGTTTTTGGGGAGCGCCGTTGCCAATTTGGCGCAGTGAGGATGGCGATGTGTTGTGTGTATCGAGCGTTGCGGAGTTGGAGCAGTGGAGTGGTCAGTCTGTTGCTGACCTTCATAAACACATCATCGACCCCATCACGATTGAGAAAGACGGAAAAACCTATCGTCGTGTTCCTGAAGTGCTCGACTGTTGGTTTGAATCGGGTTCGATGCCGTACGCGCAGTTACACTATCCGTTTGAGCACAGAGAGGATTTTGATCAGAAATTTCCCGCGCAGTTCATTGGAGAGGCGCAGGATCAAACACGTGGTTGGTTCTACACCTTGCATGTGCTTGCGACAGCACTCACGAGCGGTGATACCCCCTCAATACCCGTTGCGGAAAGTACGCCAGCGTTTTTGAATGTGATCGTGAATGGGATCGTGCTTGCCGAAGACGGAAAAAAAATGAGCAAGAAGCTCAAGAACTACCCGGATCCGATGTTGCTTGTCGAACAGTACAGCGCTGATGCATTGCGGCTGTATATTGCGTCATCGCAACTGATGGAAGGGGAGAGCCTGAATTTTTCCGAGCAGGATGTGGACCAGGTGCAAAAAAAGTACATCAATACACTGTGGAATGTATGTACGTTTTACCAGATGTTTGCACGTGATGCGCAGCAGGAGATCACGCCAATCACTCATACGGATGAAGTGAGCGCAGTGTTGGACCGCTGGATTCTAGCAAAACTGCATCGGTTGATTGCAGAGATTACTGATGGGTATGAAACGTATCGCATGCGCCAAGCAACACAGCCGTTGGTTGATTTTGTGCAAGAACTGTCGACGTGGTATGTCCGTCGCATTCGTAGCCGCGTGAAAGGGAGTGATGTGAATGATCGCCGCGTTGCGTTGCGAACGTTGAATACGGTATTGAGAACGCTGTGCGCTGTGGCTGCACCAATCACACCGTTCCTGGCGGAAAAAATTTACCGCGAGCTGCGCAATGATTCCGACCCTCAATCCATTCACCATGTGGATTGGCCACAAACGGTTGATGTGTTTGTTGACGAGTCGTTACTCAACGAAATGCAGACCGCACGACAGTCGATTGAACAGGCGCTGGCTTTGCGCGCTGACGCAGGCATCAAGGTGCGGCAGCCGTTGCAGTCAGTCACCCTTGTCGGTCAGCCGATCAGCGAAGCGCTACAATTTGTTATCCGAGAAGAATTGAATGTTAAAGAGGTGAAGTACGGTGACACGGTTGCATTGGATACGAACATCACTGAGGAACTCAAGCTGGAGGGGTTGCTTCGTGAACTGGTACGGCAAACGAACGCACTGCGCAAGCAGCAAAAACTTTCAATTGGCGACCGCATTCATATCACGATCCAGACAGACAGCGCACTAATCCAGCAGATGTTGGAGAAGCACGGTGTAGAATATAAACAAGGTGTCTTAGCAGACGATGTGCAACGAACAGCTGAACCGCAGACGCATTCATTCGATATTGATGGCGAATTGTTGACCATCGCATTTTGATTTTATTGCGTGGTGGGTGGCACCGGAAAGGGTGCCTTGGGCGTGCGAGCTGCGATTCCGGCGACGAGCCGGTCGCGCGTAGCACCGCCAAGGATTGCTTTCCGGTGACAGGACCCACACAATGAAACATCACTATGGCATTCACCTACAAATCCGACGCAATCATCTTGAAGCGCTGGGACTACAAAGAACAGGATCGCATGGTGCGCCTGCTCACACGCGACTTTGGCAAAATCACCTGTCGCGCCATCAGCGCACGCAAACTCGAGTCCAAACTTGCTGGGCATTTGGAGCCGTTCATTCACACGCAGGCATTTTTTGCACGTTCAAAAACGATCGACATCATCGCGGGTTCCAATACGATCACGGCGAATGAACGTTTGCGCCAATCACTATCGCATTACGCAAGTGCCGGCGCTTTTGTGGAAATCGTCGATCGCTGGGTGCAGGAGCGTGATACCGATGTGCCGATGTTTGATCATGTGCGTGCATTTCTCCATTGGCTCAACACGCATAATGCGAACGCAATTGTGTTTGTGGGAGCAGTACTTCAGATGTTTGAAATGCTGGGTTACTGCCTTGGGCTCTACCGTTGTCATCGCTGTCAACAGTTGGTCACTCCCGTCGGCATAACGTTTCACCTCCAGCTCTGGAATGTGGAGTGTGCCGATTGCCGCGATCATGAAGAGACCATTCCGCTCACCGAGGAGTTGCTCAAGTCGCTGCGGTTCTTGATGGAAAATGATTTTGATACCATCGCACGTTTACGCATTTCCACACAGACATGGGAAGACCTGTATCGGTTTTTGCGCACGCTCATACACTACCACACCGGCGCAGAATTGCGGTCAGACGTCATCTTTAGCGCCTTGTTGCGTGCCTAAAATCCGCCAATGTGCGTTGCGGTGTGCGCTGCTAACTCTGCGCCGACCTTGAGCGACTGTTCGATACTTTTCGTTTTTAGATAGGTGACCACAAAACCAGCGCGGAAGGTGTCGCCACACCCAGTCGTGTCCACCATTGTGCGTATCCACCGTGCCGGTTCGGTGTAGACACGTCCATTAAAGTATGTTTGCACACCTTTTGGGCCAAGTGTGAGTGTGATCATTTTTTTTGGATTGGATTCGGCAATGGAGCGGATCGTTTCAATGAGTGATTCATCGCCTCCAATAAATGCAGCGTCGATGTCTTCGAGGTAGTGCATCATCATCGCGGTCACATCGCCGTGTGAAAATCCAGGAATATCCGCGTCGCGTGAAAAGTCACCGATTTTGAGTGGCTTTTCGAGTGGCGTTAGCATCACATGTTCAAAAATATCTTTCAGGCCGTCAGTCAACGGTGCCACGACGGCATCCGCTTGGTCCATGACTGCCAGATCTTGTTTCGTTAATCGGAGATCGGAGAGCACGCCCGGGTAAAAACCGGTGAACGTGCGTTCTTTTCCTACGAGGCGAATGTTTTGGCGTGATGTGGCTCCGGCGAGTCGTTGAATATGAGAGGTGTCCACCCCCTCGTGCTGCATTGCGCGTAAAAAGATTTCAGCGTTTTGATCGTTTCCGAGAGCGGAAATCAACATCGCAGGTGCACCCATGCGACGCACGTGCACGGCAAAGTTCGTCGCAATGCCCCCAGCAAATTTTTCGCCTGTCGTAACGTAGTGATCAATACAGGCGTCGCCAATGGAAATAATCATCGTGAATCGATCATGCTTCTTAACGCTCGTACGCGCGCGACATCAACCCGGTCGTGTGCATCTTTGAGTGATGTGCCAACGAACGCACCATCACAGAGTGCGAACTGCTCGTGTACATTTTGCGCAGTGATGCCTGCGCCGACAAGGACAGGAACCTCCGGGTAGGCGTCTTTCACCAGGCGAATTCGCGCAAGTGGTGTTTCGTAACCGGTTGCTGAGCCAGTGACCACTACACCTGTCGCTCCTGCCTCTATAGCCTGTTTTGCGGATGTCGTCAATGGCTTTTCGTTTTCTAACAGCTGTTTATGCTTCACTTGAATATCCGCAAACACGGAAATGTGTTCTGCGTGGAGTGACGAGCGATAGGCCATGATTGCCGATGCCTCGGGTTCGATGACGCCAGCCGGGCAGGAGACGCGGTCGACGAAGACATCAATGCGCACAAACTGGCAGTGGTGAGCGTTTGCGATGTCGAACGACGCCCTCCAATCGTTGAGTAAGACATCGACGCCCAACGGCAGTGCAGTGATTGCGCGGATGGCGGCGACGGCGTCAGCGATGCAGGCGCGTTGTTCCGAAGTCACGAGAACGGTTGGTGGTTGGTCTCGGTCGTTTTCAATCAGCAGGCCATCAACGCCACCGTCAATGAGTGCATGTGCGTCTGCCAGAGCATGTTGAATGTACGCGGATTGGCCGGGGTAGTTGGAATAACCAACAGATGGCCGTAAATGCACCATGCCAATGAACGGTTTTGTTGTGTTGAACAGTTGCTGAAATTCCTGCATCATTCCAGCTCTATTATCGGTTTCTTTTGTGATGGCGTCAAACGAGTATAAAAAAAAGAGCTCGGCCGGTCTCTGGGGTGAAGAGACTCACAGGCCGAGGTGGGTGAGCTTGATCTTCCGACGGCGAGGGTTCAGCCCGCCGGGGAGGATCTCTGGAGGATTCCCTGGTAGTGCACGCAGCTCCGCTGGGAACTTGTCCAGGAAGGCCGTTCCCCCCTCCCATGTTGGGACGTTGCATCGGAGGACGCCGGTCCAGACCCCGCTCTCACGAGCCGCCACGTATTTGGACAGTGCGGAGCGAAGAGCGTCATAGGGATCCTCCGGAATCTGTGCTCTTTCGAGGCCTATGGACGTGGCCTCGTAGAGCAGCTTCTGGATCGCCCCTTGGGGGTAGAGCACAGGTGCGCTTGCACCTCCACGCACTGGTTTGAGTTCCTCTGCGCGTCTGTACTGGAACGGGAGTGCCGTTTCCATAGAGTCGCACAGGATTTCTCCCAGTTCCGGTGGCATCCCCACCACCTGCATCCATGACGGCACGTAGTCGTTGTGGGAGAAGAAGAACCGGGACGGGAGCTTCAACCTGAACTTCTGCCACAGTGCCTGGAGCACGCGCCCCCAGCAGCCGGTGTCCACCAGTACGATCTTGTCGCGATGCCGGTCGTCGATCAAATCCCGCAGGTACTTCCTGAGCTCACGCTCGCTGACTTGGTCTGGGAGGCCTCCGTCGTCCCTCATGTCCTCGTCTGCGATGTCGTCGTCCCTGATGTTGAGGAGCGGACGGTTGAGGTGCAGCCCGATGTGTCGCAGCCCCACCCGATGGTGGGTGATCAGCAGCTTGTGGAGCCACCCTGCGTCCCGCAACGCGAAAAGAAGGATCGCGTCGTCCGGCACAGTCGAGTACACCCACTCGAGGTACGCCAGCCCGATCGGCCCCCAGATGTTCTCGGCGAGATCGCTGTAGAGCGCCTGCGCCTTGCTGAGGCTATCCCCACACACTTCTCGCAGCGCAGCCACGTGCCAGGCAGCCAGCTCGGGCTGCTTCATCTCTTCGACCAGCGAGCGGGAATACTCCTTCCACCTGCGGTCGGCCTTCTCCCCCGTTGGATCAGTGGTGATGATCTGGTCCGGTGGCTTTCCCTGTTTCCACTTTTCCGGTTTTCCCTTTCTGGTTCTTGCCACGTCCCCTCCCGTTGGTAGTTGGTAGTATGTTGCGTGCAATTCGTGCAATTTGTGAAGTGTGCTCGCCTCTTTTTTGGATCGCAAAAAATGGCGTTGTAACTACACCTTAGAACATGTTCTAACGTTTTGTCAATGCGCTCCGTTGACGTTGGATCTCTACAAAAAAAGATGACCGGTGGCTAGTCGGTCCCGACGCATGAGAGGAGCTCCAGCCCCTCGATCACACCTTCGGTGAAGGGAAGTGTCAGCACTCGATCAGCTCGTGCCTTCGCTTCGTCGCTGGCGTTGGCGACCAGCCAGGTTTGGCCAAGGCTCTTGTCACCGAGCAGGTCCACGGCTGCGCCTCCGATCACGACCAAGCATTTGCCTTTAGCGGTGAGGCGTTGTCCGATCTTGCCGAGCGTCGCTGCCCGCATGGTGCGGACATCAGCTCCGTGGACAGCAGTGAACCCGACAGCCGGGTCGACAGCCACAGCTTCTCCGTAGAGCGTACGCAGGTGTTCGCCCAGCGCAGTGGCGACCACGTGGTTCGGTGCTCCCTTTGCATTGAAGCAGAAGCAGCTCAGGCTCGCCTGCCGCTCTGCGCCGAAGGCGATGCCTGCACGAGCTGGCTTGAACCCGCCGAACTCGCGCGCCAGTGCCTCTTCCTCGAGGATGCGCACGCTGTTCTTGCCCGCCCACTCACGGACGTGGGCTTTCGCGGCTTCGAGGTCGAACGTGACCAGCGAGACACTGTTGACGACCGCGCCGTTCTCGGCGACGGTTGCCCCC
>SBBP01000019.1 GCA_005239655.1 Candidatus Microgenomatus auricola
ATCCAGTCGTACGAACACATGATAAAAAATTATTTTCCGCGAAATAGTGCGACATTCAGCATTTTACCGGCACGCATGAACTACGCCGGACCCCGCGACGCGATTTGGCACGCGATTATCCGCAAAAACTTTGGATGCACACATTTTGTTGTTGGTCGTGATCACGCTGGCGTTGGAGATTACTATGGAACCTATGCGGCACAGGAAGTGTTCGACACCATTCCCGATCTCGGTATTCAGATTTTGAAGTTTGAGCATTCGTTCATGTGCAAGGCATGCGATTGCGTGGCGACGAGTAAGACCTGTGGTCACGCTGACGATGTCCGTGTCCCACCGTCGGGTACGAAAATTCGAAAATTGATCACTGAGGGAAAACCGGTTCCCGCAGACATCATGCGCCCAGATATCGTTCAGATGCTGCTTGCGGCAGAATCACCATTTGTGACCGAGGAGTAAGAGTGTTTATGCTGCCGGATTTTCAAACAACGATCCGTGAACAGCATCCCGAGAAAGTTTTACTGTTGCACCATTGGGATACCGATGGCCTCGCGTCTGCGGCGATTCTTCTCGACGAGTTTGCCAGGCTCAGTCCGCAGACCGAAGCGGTGTTGATGCATCCAACGATCAACAACTACTTTTTGACCACGAGTGAATTTGACTCTATCAGTCGACTCAAGCCCAGCTGTATTGTCTGTGTGGATATCAACTTCCCATTGGATGTGATTGAGCGGCTCGAGCGAATCACCACTACATTTGTTTTTGACCACCACAGCCAGACGGCCGAGATCCACAGGCCTGGACTGCAGAGTACGAAATACCCGGGTTGTTCAATGCTGCTCAACGACTACGTGATGAAACCGTTGTCGTTGGTGAGCGTGCTTGGCATGGTCGGAGACATGGAAGACCGTATCAAGAGTCGGCCTGATTTTTACCCACAGGTTGAAGAAATGATGAAAGAGCACGGACTGACGTTTGATCAGATCCAGCGCATCACGAAACGCATTGATACCATGTATATGGTTGGTGATGACAAGGGCTTGGAGTATGCCATCATGCTCCTGCGCAAAAATCCTCTCGATGCATTGACGGATCCACGGTTGTCTGCAAATGAACAAGAACTGAAAGACGTAATGGCCAAAACCCTGAGCCAGCCACTGCAAGAGATCAGTTCGTTAATTCTCTATATGCCCATTGTGTCAGAATATAGTCTGACATCAGAGGTCACACGTGCAAAGTCGCAGCAGTATCCTGATCAGATTATTGTGACTGATCAGCGCAGAGGAGCAGACGCAACACTCTATGTCCGCCGTCGTACTGCGCCAATCGACTTGGGCTGCGTTGTGGATTACGCACGCGCAAAGGGGTATAACGCTGGAGGGAAGCCAGAAGTGGCTGGCGTCGTTCTGCCAGAACACGAACTCGATGCATTTCGAGAAGAAGTTTTTGCACTACTCAAAAAGGCTCTACCGGTATGACACAACCCAAGGTGATTGTCATCGGTCTCGACTGCGCGACGCCGCAATTGCTTTTTGATCGTTACCGCGCCGACTTGCCACACATTTCACGGATGATGGAACACGGGACGTGGGGGAAAATGCGCAGCACGGTTCCGCCAATTACGGTGCCTGCATGGATGAGCATGATGACATCGAAAGACCCCGGCGATTTGGGTGTGTACGGATTTCGTTCACGACGCCCTGGGTCTGATTACGGCGATATGGACATCGCCAACGGCCGCTTATTCGCTGGAAGCAAAAAATTGTGGGACTATTTAGGCGATGCGGGCAAGACAGTGGGGCTGCTTGGTGTGCCTGCAACCTATCCGCCGTCGCCCGTAAACGGCATAATGGTAACTTGTTTTTTGACACCCGATGCATCCGTTGAGTTTACCTACCCGAGTTCGCTCAAAAAGGAAATTGTGGAAATGTGCACGCCGGACGACTACATTTTTGATTTTGCCAATCGAACACAGGAACCGCCGGACGCAGTGCTTGAAACGATTTATCGCATGACCAATCAGCGTCAAAAAATTATGCGCGATTGGGTCAAAAATAAACAGTGGGATTTTCTGATGATGGTGGAGATGGGTGTGGACCGCATTCATCACTATTTGTGGCACTACATAGATCCGCAGCACAAGGACTACGTTCCTGGTAATCCGCATGAGCAGAAGATCAAAGAATACTACCAACACATCGATCGCTTTATCGGTGAGTTACAGACGCTCGCGCCAGAAGGAACGATTTTCTACGTCGTTTCTGATCATGGCGCGAAACGCATGGAAGGAATGTTTGTGATCAATGAGTGGCTCATCGAAAATGGCTATTTGGTTTTGAACACATGGCCGGAAAAACCGACGACTATTGAAAAATGCGATGTCGATTGGGGTCGCACGAAGGCGTGGGCATGGGGAGGATTCTACTCGCGTTTGTTTATTAATGTGAAGGGGCGTGAGCCGCAGGGTTGCGTTGAACCTGACGAGGCCGATGCGTTGCTCGAAGAAATTCGCGGCAAATTACTGGCAGTCAAAGGGCCGGACGGACAACAGTTGAAGCATTTGATTTATCGATCACACGAATTGTATGAAAATCCAAAAGGGGACGTGCCGGATTTGCTCATTTTCTGGGGCGATTTGTTTTGGAAAGTGGCAGGCACCGTTGGGTATCATCGCCTCTATATCGATCAGGATGATCGCGGTCTGGATTACGGTGTGCACGACTGGGATGGCGTTTTTGTGAAGTATGATCCTGTACAAAAAGGGGCCGGAGAGAAAGAAAGCATTACCATTTTTGATGTTATGCCTTCAATTTTGAATGATTTTGGCGTCACCATTCCAAACGGCCTGCGCGGAACAGTAATTGAATAAATACCCTATTTTGAGTATAGTGTTTTTCAGTATGCAACCCAAAGCAACGAATATTATATGGCATGAGGGAGAAGTGACACGCGCTGAACGCGAAAACCTCCTCAAGCAAAAAGGGGTGATTTTGTGGTTTACTGGTTTGTCTGGAGCAGGGAAGTCGACCCTCGCAGTTGCGCTCGAAAAAGAGCTGACAGCGGAAGGCAAGCTCTGTTATCGGCTTGATGGCGACAATATTCGTCATGGCCTCAACAACAATCTTGGGTTTTCACCAGAAGACCGCACAGAAAATATCCGTCGCATCGGAGAAGTCGCAAAACTGTTCGTTGATGCCGGTGTGATTGTGATGACGTCGTTCATTTCGCCGTATCGCAAGGATCGTGATCTCGTTCGCGCCCTCGTGCAACCAGGAGAGTTTGTCGAAATCTACATACGCTGTGCTGTTGAGGAATGCGAAAAGCGTGATCCAAAAGGTCTCTATCAAAAAGCGCGGGCAGGAGAAATACCAGAGTTCACGGGTATCAGTGCGCCCTATGAGGAGCCGGAACATCCAGAAGTGGTGATTGACACTGCACGTCTCACGGTCGAAGAAGCAGCGCAGCAGTTGCGCACTGCCTTGGGTGAACGTCATGCCCTATGAAGCGTAAACGCGTTCTCCGTACTGCACTGTGCACAGCACTGATCAGTGCGGCACTTGCGGTTGCATTTGGAAGCATCTACTTTAACGATCGTGCGTGGGGTGCATGGGGTGATGACTCCGCAGGGTATATTTATTTGGCCGGGCGGATGTTTTCAGGTTTGCCATTGCTGTATCACGATCCACTCGGCGCAATCGGTTTGGAGGTATTTGGCGACGAACGTCTTGCGCGATGGCTCATCCCAACCCATCATCAGTTTATCGCGCCGGATGGCACTGTTGCATCAAAGTACCCTGTTGGCCTGTCGCTACTGATGGCACTCGCTGCACGGATGATCAACTCCACAGATGGTTTTTACATCGTGAATCCGTTAGCGGCAACAATCAACATCATTCTGGTCTATCTGACTGCAGTCACTGCATTTGCATCCTACCGTTTTCGACACGCCGTTGGCGTATTGGCGGCACTCGCGTTGGGTTTGTCAAATTTGTACTACGATCATGCATTGGCTCAGCCCATGCGCGAAATTCCATCGATGACCTTTTTGTTAGTGATGACGCTTGGTGTCATTGGTTTCAGTCGGACGTGCGGACGAAATCGGATTCAAGCGCTCTTGTGTTCAGTCGTGACCGGCCTCGCGTTCGGCATGGCGATCACTATTCGTGAAACCAGCATCGTGCTGCTTCCCGCAATCGTCCTCGGCGTGTGGATGATGGCGAGCGGAAAATCGTGGAAAACACGAATTCGTACTCTTCTGCCATACGTTGCGGCGTTTACCGTGAGCGTCGTGATCGCCCTCATTCCCACCATTCAGAATTCGGTACGCATCTCAGCGGAAAAAGTCGTGTTCAAACCACGTGACAGCAGCCGTGTGGTTTTGCTGTCGAATATTGGGCATATCAATACCTTGAGTCTTGAAAATGTTTTTGACAACCAAGGAAAGTTTCGTCCAGGCACCGGTGCGCTGCCGCACTACTGGAACAGCATTCAACACGCATCACCAATTCATTTTTTCCTCGTCGCCGTGGTGGTCGGCATCCTGTTTCTGTGGCGTGAATCGCGCGCTCTGACGATTTATTTCCTGCTCTGGGGCATTGGCATCCTCACGATCTTCTCACTGTGGATTAATCCCTATTCGCGTTACATCTTACCGCTGTTTCCGCCGTTGATGCTGCTTGGTGCCTATGGCGTAGTGCGAATGATGAGCGATGGTTTGCCGATACTGTGGAAACGACGTTCAGCAGGAATCGCTGTTGGCGGGCTGTTGCTCGCCGTCGCTGTTCTCTCCTATGAACCGGCAGTTGTTGAGGCAAAGGAAAATTTTTTCAACGCTGACGCGCATATCTTCAAAGCGATTTCATACGATGATGTGCAGGCGCTCACGGCGCTTGGCCAGATCGCAGAAACGAATGCAGACAAGCCGATAGTGCTGTTTTCCGGTGATTGGCAGTTTGGAACGAGCGAGACATTTGAAGCGCATACTGGTGTCAAAACCATTCGTTTTCCGTTTGAGCAGCGGTTCATTTTTGATGCTGCAGAAGTGCAAACCGCCTTTGACGAGGTGCAGAATGCCGGATATGATCTCTTCGTCTGGGTTGATGAAACGTCGTCGATTGAAGTCATGAACTGGATGGCACAATACCAGTCGAGTGAAGTGTGGGGTCACGATTTCTCTTTTCAACCAGCAGTGCGCGTCTACCAGATCCATACACCATAGCGATGCACGACATTCAACACATTCGGGACGTCAAACCGTTTCAGAAGCCGCAAGATTCGATTTTCTCAAAATTGTTCACGCGGAAACTGTCTCGCGTGTTGACATTCCTGCTCGTGAAAGTGGACCCGCATGCGACACCAAATAAAGTGTCTTTTTTGTCGTTTGAGCTTGCGGTACTCGCCTGCATTCTTTTTCTCTATGAGGACTATATCTGGCGTGTCATCGGCGTGTTCATTTTGCAGTTGAGTTTTGCATTCGACTGCTCGGATGGTGAACTTTCACGTATCAAAAATTTGAGCTCAAAGTTTGGCGCGTGGCTGGACTCGGTGTTTGATCGGTTGAAAGAACTGTGTATGCTGGGCGCCATGACAGTTTCGTGGTACTGGCACGTCGAACATGAACCCCGGGTGTTGGTTGTGGGGTTTATGGCGATGATTGGATTACAACTGGTGTCTTATTTGCGCGAAGCAAAAAAAAGTTCCTGGCCATCGAGCCGTACGTCTGAAGTATTCATCACAAAAGATATGTACATCGGCACAGTGGATGTGACCGTGTATGTGGTGAGTTTTGCTGTTCTCGTGCACTTTGAAATGGTTGCCTTGTGGCTTTTCTTTGCGGTCAGCGTTCCAT
>SBBP01000003.1 GCA_005239655.1 Candidatus Microgenomatus auricola
ATTCGTATTAATGTCGGTTCAGACGTCCGCAGTCGACGACGCCCACGTCCGGGGCTTTTTACTCGGTTTGCTCGACTCTTTCAACCGCAGCAGAGACGGTATACGATTCCTCGTATTCCTCGTGTGGAGCCATTACCACAGACAACATTAATTGAACAGGCGCAACAGTATAGTCAGGGCCAGTCTGCGTTACAGCTAGCGATTGAACAGCTGAGGGGGCAAATCACTTCTGCGGATGAACCGTACTTGCGTGAACGTTCTCTTTGGGTACAGCAGGAAACGGAGCCAGCGACAACTGAATCAGTTGAGGAACTGGTGAATCGACGGCTTGGATATTTTACACCATATTTCCTTGCGATACTCGTCGCTGATGTCGCAGTCGAATTTCAGAATTTGTATCGCGATACCGGTATTTCATTCACTGATTTTGCCCACGGTTTGCGTACACGCGATCATGATATTGATGTGAGAATGTTTGCCGGTGGTTTCGTGGAGATCAGTAACGCGCAGACAAGTAAACCCGCTGGTATAGTTCCGATCGTTCAATTGATGCAGCGCATTCGTAACGGTGAATTTGGATTACGTGGCGGAGAAGCGCCTCCGGAATCTCTGTTACCAGCACCACCGGCAGGTCGTGGGATTGAGGAGTTATTCAATGACCCAGCAGCAATGTCGCGATTACAAGCATTGAGCGCAGAGGCTCAGCGTTTGGCAAGTTTTGGCGCACGTTTCGTGTTGGCAAGTGAAGCGCGACGCTTGCGGCAACTGAGGCCAGAACCCGAACAGCTACGAACACGAGCACGTACTGCACGTGAAACCTACGCACAACTTCCGGCAGCACGCCGTGATGACCGAGCGTTTGATGCCTTAGTTATTCGCGAGCACAGCATTGTGGCTCAAATTGAAGAGATTGCAGAAAATATTGCCGTTCACGTCAGTAGTGCGCAACAGGCGAGAGCACTTGTGCGTTCAGTTGTGGGAATTGAAGCAGAAGCACGTGCTATTGTGGAAGGCTACGAACGGTTAGCGGGAGTATAAACCTAAAATAAAACACAGCCTTCGCCTCGGCTGCTTTCAGGCCTGAGCTACCCTTACGGCCTGTCAGCAGCCGAATGCGGCGGCTGTGTTTTGGATTACTTTTTGACTTCCGCGACCAGCTTTTCGAAAACAGCTGGGTAGCGTTCCGCCAACTGCGACAGCACCTTCCGGTCAAGCATCACATTTTTTTTCTTGAGTGCGCCCATGAACGTACTGTAACTCATACCGTGCAGACGTACTGCGGCATTGATCTTGATGTTGAATCGTGCGGCTTGATCGCGTTTCTTCAGTTTGCGGTGATCGTAGGCACGTTGTCCCGCTTTTTTGACAGCGGTCTTTGCGTGTTTGACTAGATTCTTGCGCGATCCGTAATACCCTTTAGCTTGTTTGAGGAGTTTACGGCGTTTGGTCGTGTGCGTTCGACCGCGTTTGACTCGTGACATACAGTGTTAGACAACCCGGTTAATATTTCGTTGGAGCGTGTCAGAGACCGTTTTGCTTCGACGCTTGTTGCGTGTGGTCTTTCCACTTTCGCGCGCATTGAAGTGATCTTGCCCGCCGCGTTTGATTTTGATCTTTCAGCTCTTCGTGCGACGAATGCGCTTGGAGATGACTTTGTGGGTTTTCAGCTTTGGCATAAAGATTATTTTTTCTTGAGTGTCACCAGTGCAGAGAATCGCCAGCCTTCACGACTGATCGGCTGCTCAACGATGAGCATGCGGTCGAGGAGGTCGAGATATTTTTGCACAACGGTTCTTGCAATTTCGGGGTGTGCTTTTTCGCGTCCACGCAACTGGAGTTCTGGTTTGATTTTATATCCTTTGTCCAGGAATTTTTGGCCAGCGTTCACACGCACCATCATATCGTGCTCACCGATTTTTGCAGTGAGACGCACGCATTTGACTTCGCCGCTGCGTTTGGACTGCGCGCGGCTTTTGCGGAACTGTTTTTCCTGTTCGTACTGCAGCTTGCCGAAGTCGATGATTTTGACAACCGGCGGCTGGGCCTGCGGCGAGACCTCGACGAGGTCCAGTCCGGCGTCTAAAGCGTGTTGAAGTGCAGTCGATGTGGGGACGGTGCCGACTTTGTTTCCCAGCTCGTCGATGAGAAAAACCTCCGGAACACGGATTTCATGGTTTTTCCGAAACTCTTTTTTAGAAATACGGTCTCAAACGTTACGAATTAGAATGTGGAGATGATGGGGCTCACACCCATGTCTGATTCTCCATCGAATAGCCGTCAACATGTTTTTGTTCGTTTTGTGTATCGTTGCCTACGCTACACGAGCAAAGGCGTGAGCAACCATCCCGGTGTAACTGTCCGTCTGTTCGCCAGGCACAAACAGGCGTGAGCCTGATGAATGGCGCCGCAGCTCAGGTATCAGGCGTCACCGAGTGCGACGGTCGTTGGGTTTTAAGCAACAACGGATACCGGTTGGAGATTCAGCGCTCCCACGAGGGAAGCCATTTTTTCTCGCAAGCGGCTTGTGAAGTTTGCACTTCAACGATGATGCTTTTATAGGGCTTGCGCCCACGAGAGACATCAACTCGACATGCAGCTATTCAATTGGAAATGAACCATCAACGATTGAACATCCCCTGTTGCGGCTCCAGAAATCTCAAGCGGCAACAGCGGCATTTAATCCACATACTGCTTTAACGCACGTTGTATTGATCGGTCGGTATCGCGTTTTTTGATCTTCGCACGCTTGTCGTGGCGCTGTAAACCCTGGGCAAGAGCGATGCTTACCTTAATCAAACCGTGCTTACTATACACTTTTTCTGGGATCACTGTCAAGCCCTTTTCCTGTGTTTTTGTGGCCAAGTAGACGATCTCCTTTTTTTTGAGTAGCAGTTTACGGGGGCGGGTCGGGGAATATCCACGTTGATTGTTCTGTTGATACGGCGAAATGTGTGCATTTTTGAGCCAGAGTTCACCATTCTCAAAACCGACATACGCCCCTTTCAGGTTGACGCTGCCTTTTTTGACACTTTTGGCTTCGGCTCCGCTCAGCACGATGCCAGCATCCCACGTATCCAAAAACTGGTACTGAGATCGTGCATAACGGTTGACAATTGGTTCCATGATGAACAGTCTACTGAACTTTTTCTGAAATTGACAGTCCAGCGAGTTCAGGGATATCATATTTCCTGTGTAATGTGCATTACATTTTTTTCTTGTTATTTTCATGCATTCTCATCCTCTCATTCGAACGCTCGACGAGTTGACGGTGCTTCCTTCCGAAACACCGATTCGTGAACAACCAAACGCAGTCCTCATGTCGGTACCTGAATACTTTGAAGTTGCCTATGAAATCAACATCCACATGGTTGGGAACATTGGCCGTACACATACGGCCAATGCGAAACAGCAGTGGGAGAGTGTGCGTGCAGTCTATGATTCGCTTTCGATTCCAGTTGAGCTGATCCCATCACAATCCGGATTGCCTGATCAGGTGTTCACGGCAAACGTGGGTGTTGTGTTGAAACGTGCTGGTAAGGTGATGGTGATTCCGGCGCGCATGGCATTTGAGAACCGAGCGCCAGAAGTTCCGCCGTTCATTGCATGGGCAAAGTCAAAAGGATATGTTTTGATGGAGCTGCCCGATCAACCGAATCTCATGATGGAAGGGATGGGGGATATGTTGTGGCATCCCAATCGAGAATTTATGTATGGCGGATACGGACACCGCACCACGCGTGCTGCACTGGAGAAAGTACAGGAGATGCTCGGCGTGCCAG
>SBBP01000073.1 GCA_005239655.1 Candidatus Microgenomatus auricola
AGCCAGTCTGGTCGACAAAGGTTGTCTGCTTCATCCCTAAACTTCGGGATTTTTCGTTCATCAAGCCGACAAACACCTGGTTCGAATGTCCTGTCGTGTGTGCAAGTGCGAGCGCAGTGTCATTATCCGAACCGACAATGCTGGAACGCAGCAAATCAAACGCCCGAAGCTTCTCCCCTTCCGGTAAATTCAATTCTTTGCCGTCAGGAGTGTTGTCCTCACGCGCAAAAGTGTGGACATGCTCGAGGCCGTCTGGAGGCGCTTGGTCCAACCACACCAACGCAGTCATCAGCTTCGTAATCGATGCAACCGGCAGCACGATATCCGGATTCTTCTGCCACAACACGCGCTTCGTCGACACATCCATCACCAGAGCTCCGCGGGCGTGCACAGTGTCCGGTCCCGCGTCATTTTCAACTGCCCACGGTGCAAGCGCATCGGCGCGAATATTCTTCATCACCTGCCACTCCTTCTGCGGATCGGGCAACGAAACGGCTTTTCCATTCACGACTGTTTCGGTGAGCAGCGTTGACACAGGATAGACATCTTCCTCGATCGCTTCGGGCAAAGAAATGCCCAACACATAACTCACGATCGTGATACTGACAAGAAAATAGTTAAACATGCGACGGTTCGAACTTCATGAATCTCATGCGTTGTCAAAAAAATTCCCGGGATTCTTTTGAGAATCCAACAACTCCTGCAAATGGATATTCTTGTTCAGTGCCGCATACTCGGGCAAATCCGACGTCTTGTTGACACCTAAAAAACGTAAAAAATCCAATGTCACGCGGTAAATTGGCGAACCCGCATCGGTTTCACCATCCTCTTCAATCAGCCCGCGGATCATCAAGTTGCGCAAAATCAAACTACAGTTGATGCCGCGAATGAGTTCGATTTCGGACTTTGCAACCGGACCGCGATAGGCAATGATGGTGAGCGTTTCCAGCGACGGTCGCGTCAGCTCACCGGTCTGCTGATCTTCGACATACGCGCGAACTGTTTCCGCCTGGCTTGGTGCGGTCATCATCTGCACGTGATATCCTTCACGAACAATCGTGATCCCGCCGCTCCGACGGTCATACTCTTCTTGCAACTCGCGCACAGCGGTCTCGGCTTCCTGCTCAGACACTCCACACACCTTTGCAATGCGTTTGAGCGTGAGCTGCTTTGACTCGACAAAGAGGAGTGATTCAATCGTGTAATGCAATGCGTCCATAATTTACATTTTTTCAATCGTAATTTCAGAAAACGAATCGGTTTGACGAGCACAGACCGCCTGTTGTTTTACCAACTCCAGTAATGCTAAAAACGTGACGACGACTTCGGCGCGATCGTGTGCAGCACTCAGTAACTCTTTGAACCGCAGCTTTGCTTCGCGCTCGAGCAGCTCCTGAATCTGGCAAAACTTTTCGCGGAGTGTAACCACTTTGGCCAGTGCCGTTTTGGGAATACGCACCACTGGCTCCAAGCGTTTCAGCACATCAACAAAATAGGAACGCAACTCAGCCGCGCTGCTCTCGTGCGGAGGGAAAAATCCCAGCGGTCGCTGAGTCGCATTTTTTGGATACAGAAAAGTCGCCCTCGCAATCTGCGCCTCGATCAATTTGGTGGCGTCGGCATACGTCTTATACATTCTCAGTTGCGCAGCGAGTTCCCCCGGATCCTCTTCCTCCTCCATATGCAGATACGGTAGCAGCGCATGCGATTTCAATAACAACAATTTTGTTGCGACCACTAAAAAATCCGCCAACTCTTCTGGGCGGTATTCTTCGACATCATGGAGGTACTTCAAAAATTGCTCTGCAACTGACGCAATCGAAATCTCGGTAATTGCGAGTTCGTTTGCCTCCACCAATTGCAACAGGAGGTCGAGTGGGCCATGAAAATTGTCGAGTTCGATGGGTTTTTCCATCCTGTTGTTGCGTATTAACGTTTCTTCACGTGCAGCGGTAATGCTTGTTGCTCACCCAGTGCCTTCCGTGCGGCTTTTCTTCCTGCTGATGTCAGCGTGACAGTCTCGATAAACCACTTTTCTGGAGTGCGATAGCCATGGCCGATGAGCAACCCGTGTTCGATTAACCGATAGAGGCTCTGTGTGATGATTTTGGTCTGCAAACCCCGATGCGGCGCATGAGAAACAGTTGCATAGTACTGCAAAAAACGATCTCGGTCTACACGACCGCGCTGTTGAATGGCTGTTCGGAGCATGTAGCGTTGGAGATGGGAAAGCACGTTATTTCTTTGGTTTGATCGCAATGCCTAATTCATTGAGTTGCTGCTGATCAACCGCTGACGGCCCATTCATCAACAAATCACGGCCTTCTGCAGTTTTCGGAAACGCAATCACTTCGCGAATGGATTCATATTCACCAGCAAAAATGGAAACGATACGATCAATCCCCAGCGCAATGCCACCGTGTGGCGGGGCTCCAAACGAAAACGCCTTCATCATGTGACCAAACTGTTCCTGAATCTTCTCTTCCGGATATCCCATGATTTCGAACACACGGTTCAGCGCCTCCGCTTGGTGATTACGGATGCTTCCGCCACCGATTTCGTAGCCGTTGAGCACAACATCATATTGTGAGGTGAGAATTTCACCAATGTGTTCCTTCGTCATGAGCCATTCGCGGTGTTCCGGTTGTGCGGCAGAAAACGGGTTGTGCGTAAACGTCCAACCACCATCTTCGGTTTTTTCGAAAAATGGAAAATCGATGACCCAACAGAATGCGAATTCATCCGGATCGTTTTTATTTTTGCGAAGATCAGGACGATCGGTGCCGTAATTGTTCATGGCATCGGCATAGGTCATGCGTGGAAACGGCTGCTGCTGAATTTTTTTCTCTGGTGTCAGCGACTGCACCATCTGAATTAGCATTGTCTCAATCAACGCCATCACATCTTCGCGTTCCACAAAACTCATTTCCATGTCGAGTTGTGTAAATTCCGGCTGACGATCTTTGCGCGTTTCCTCATCGCGAAAACATTTGGCAATTTGGAAATAGCGTTCGATGCCACCCACCATCAACAACTGCTTGTACTGCTGCGGTGACTGCGGCAAGGCGTAAAACTGTCCGTTGAATTTGCGTGATGGGACGAGGAAATCGCGTGCCCCTTCAGGTGTGGATTTGGAAATCACCGGAGTTTCGATTTCCCAAAAACCGTTTGCGGTAAAATATTCACGGATCGCACGATTGACGTTGTGACGCAATTCGATATTGCGCTGCATGCGCTGTGTGCGCAAATCGACATAGCGATACTCCATGCGCAACTCCTCGTTGACCGTTTTGCTGTCGCCAGTGACCTCAAACGGCGTCGTTTCAGCACTGTTGAGGATCGTCACCTCCAGGGCTTCGATTTCGACGGTACCAGTCGCGAGATCCGTGTTGACCTGTTTTTCCTGACGCGCATTCACTTTGCCGCGAATGGCCACCACAAATTCGGGGCGTAATTTATCAGCCTCAGCCAGTACCTCTTTGTGATTCGGCAAACACACCACTTGCACCACACCGCTGCGGTCACGTAAATCGATAAAAATGAGTTTCCCCATGTTGCGGCGCACGTGCACCCATCCTTTGAGCAGGACTTCCTCACCTACCTTCTGTAGACAGTCAATAACCCAGGTTCGTTGTTCGGACATAAATCTCGCGTTTGTTACTTTGGACAATCATACCGATTTTTGGCCTTTTTGACCAGTGGTGCCGCTCTTGTTTTTACTTCACCCCTCGAAACAAATGGACGGTGTGGCCGATAGGAATCTGTTGATGATACAGCTCCAGCGCCTGTCCAGCAGACACCTTGAACGGCTTCAGCATTTCTTTGATTTCTTTTCCCGTCATCTGCGCTGTCGGATTCTGCAACCCCTTTTTCTTGAACAGTGAAAAACTTTCATTATACAGATAGAACTCAAATTCCACACCATACTGTTCTTCGAGGCGATGATAACCGACAAAATCGATCAGTGCTTCGGTCTGTTCTTTAAAACCAACAACCACTTCGTGCATCGTGAGCCCAACCAAATGAAACAACTCTTCAACCAGTTCTAATGGAATGCGACCACCCAGTTCTGTCATCACAGTTCCGCCTTCATTGAGTACTGCTTTGGCGCTCTGCAAATACGCATACTGCGCTCCCAGTGCCCACCCAACGAACTTCTCCGGAGGCTTGTATCCTTCATACAGTAGCGCTGGAAGGAAGGTTCCTTTCTCTGCGCCTTTCGACAAATCTTCTGTTCCGCTTGCGGGCAAGTTGGGAATATTTGCGTGAACAAAGTCCACAGAATACCCTTGCTTCTCCACTGGTTCACAAAACGAACCCACTAATGGAATGACTTCTGCAGTGATGCCTGCTTGTCTGGAAAAATTCTGGAGGTTATACAGTGTCCCTTCCAAAATACCTTCGTCAACGTCAGTCACGATAACACGACGCAACGCACCTTTCAAAATCTGTAACAGTGCAATCGCCTCAACCCCACTGCAAATGCCAACAATGCCCGCGTCAGTGATGACCTTCCCCTCGGCATCAAAAATCTTTTTTAACTCCAACAAACCAGCGGCGGTGAAATATGCCCAGTTATCTTGCACTTTCTCCTTATAGGGATACATTCCTGGAGTCTCGAGCACCGTAATCTTGTCGGTTTGGATGCCACACGCTTGAAATAGTGGGGTGACATCAACAATTTTTCCTTGCATAGAGTATTCAAGAACGGATGCCTTACGGATCGAGTCGGTTAATCATGCGTGGGAACGGAATGGTTTCGCGAATATGCTGTATACCACAGATCCAGGCGGTGAGGCGTTCCAAACCGTAGCCAAAACCAGAGTGCGGAACTGAACCATAGCGACGCAAATCCAAATACCATTCAAACGGCGCGCGCGGCAACTTGTATTCTTCCAAACGCTTCACGAGCAAATCGTAGTCCGCAATACGCTCAGAACCGCCGATGATCTCACCATAACCTTCCGGCGCCAACAAATCCGCACACAGTGCACGCGTTGGATCGTCCGGATCTGGCTTCATGTAAAACGCTTTGATCTTCGCCGGATACTTCATCACGAACAGCGGGACATCATACTGTTTTGTGAGTAGAGTTTCGTCGTCAGCACCCAAATCGTCGTCAGCCTTGATATCGCTGCCCATGTTTTGCAACTGTGCAACAGCGTCGGCATGGGTGATACGCACAAACGGTTTCACGCAGGCTTCAAGTGGTGCGATGTTGCGTTCCAAAATCGACAGTTCGTATTGATTGTGATCCAGCACCGAGTGAATAATGTGTTTCACCAGAGCCTCCTGCACATCCATGTTGCCGACGTAATCGACAAACGCGTGCTCCGCATCCATCATCCAGAATTCCGTCAGGTGCCGACGTGTTTTGGATTTTTCTGCACGGAAGACCGGCCCAAAATCAAACACACGACCGTGACTAAACATCGCCGCTTCAATATAGAGCTGACCACTTTGCGTGAGATAGGCTTTGCGGCCCCCAGCCTCAACCTCACCGGAAAAGTAATCCAGTTCAAACAATTCTGTCGTATCCTCGCACGATGTGGGCGTCAAAATCGGCGCATCAATTTTGATGTAATGATTCTGCCCAAAATATTCGTAGGTGGCGTTGATGATTGCATTGCGCACGCGCTGAATCGCCCATTGCGATGGGGAACGCAGCCACAGATGTCGATGGTTCAACAAAAAATCTGGTCCATGCTCTTTTTTGCTGATTGGGTATTCCTCGGCACGATGAACAATTACCAAGTCACGGACTTGCAATTCATACTCCTCCTTTTTTGGATGCTTCGATACGATGCCTGTCACCTGCACCGAGGACTCCATCGTAACCTGTTGCGCCGCCTCCCACACCGGACCAGGCACTTCTTGTTGCGACACAATGGCTTGGCAAAAACCCGTACCATCGCGCACCTGCAAAAACGCAATCTTTCCGGAAGAACGCACATTGTAAACCCAA
>SBBP01000068.1 GCA_005239655.1 Candidatus Microgenomatus auricola
ATACCAGGATTGGTGAATTGCGCAGGAATGCACGCGCAATCGAGATGCGCTGCTTCTCACCACCAGAGAGTTTGATGCCGCGTTCGCCCACGAGTGTATTGTACCCCTCTGGTAAGCGATCGATGAACGTGTCCACATGCGCCAGTTTTGCAACACGCTGGATTTCGTCCGGTGATGCCCCTTTACTGCCATAGGCAATGTTGTACGCAATGGTTTCGTTGAACAACGCTGTCTCTTGCGGCACGATACTCAGCTGTTCGCGCAGCGTTCGCTGTTTCACGTGTGCGATGTCTTGGCCATCAATGCGGATCGTGCCAGATTGCGGATCGTAGAACCGATACAGCAGTTTCATGATCGTCGATTTCCCCACGCCAGACGGACCAACGAATGCAACACTTTTTCCTGCAGGAATGGTGAACGAAATGTCGTTCAACACCGTTTTCCCATCCTGGTAACGGAAGGTCACGTGATCGAACTGCACTTCTCCATGCACCACCTGTAACGGTTGAGCATTCGGTACATCCTGAATCTCGTTTTCCTGATCATAGTAGTGGAAGAATGCAGACAGGTCGGTAACCGCCTCCTGGAAACGACGAATGTGATGCTGGAATTCCCACAACAGGCCGACCACGAGAGTGAGATACGAAATCACCAGCACGAAGTTTGGAAGCGACATCTCACCGTTCAACAAGCGATACATCATGAGGCTCAACAGGAGTGTCACCGCAATGACGTTGATTGCAATCTGTCCGGTGGAAATCCACGACCAGCCATCCCACTCCGCCAGTTTGCGGTCACGCCAGTGCTGACGCATTGTTCGAAATGTTCGAATCTCATCGCCTTCCTGTTGGAAGAATTTCACTGCTTCGGCATTCATCAACGCATCCATAGCTTTGTGCGCGCCGGTATCATCCAAGCGGTTGGCCGCATAGCGACGACGTTGCATGGAGTTGGATGCGACCAACGTGAAACTACAGAACAGCAGCGCCATACCAAGAAGCACCAGTGCCATCAACCAATCGATAAACAGATAGATGGTAAAGACAGCTGAGAGACGAATGACGAGCGGAATCATGTTGAAGATGGTTGCGTCACAGAATGATTCAATGCCGTTCAGACCGCGCGCAAACTCTTTTGCGAGCTTACCGGTCTTGCGTTCAGAATGGAATCGGAATGACAAGTGTAAGACCTTTGCGACGAAGTCGTTTGCGGCATCGCGCATGATTCCAGATTCGAAGCGGTTGATCCAACGCAGCATGAACATGTTAGTCACGATCACTCCACCTTGAGCGATGACGTAGTAGATCAGAAGCATGACAGCCTGGTGCAGTGTTTGATCATACGTGACTTCTGCACGTGCAAACCGTTCAAACGTCTGGATGACGCTGCGATAAATCCACGGTTCGGCAAGCAAGGTGACCTCTTTGGCCAGCACGAAGAGAATCACCAGAATACCAATACGCCGGTAGCGGTAGATATAGGACCACAGTTTCGGAATATGTTGTGTGAGTTGTTGTAATGTGTTCATAGAATTAAAAATACCTTCTTGGAGCGTGCGGCTTCCCAAGAAGGTATCAGCATGAAGTAGTCTACTTCATGTCGTGTTTTTCTTCTTGTGAAAGCGCGCAGAAACACCGGCAAAGTCAACGCTATCAGCGTTTCCAGCCATACCAAAAACAGAGTTCGCCAGTGCTCCCCGTCGTGCGTACAACTGTACGCCGATGAATGGTGTATGCGCTTGAGAATGCATAGTGTTATACAGCCTAGTATAGTTTTGTGAATGTTGTCAAGCCGAAAAGAGACCTGCTCCCAATAGAGCTGTTCTCTTTCAAGTCGGCTTCTCCAAAAAAAAGAAGAGGGTGGCGAGTCCTCTAGTTGCCCACACGCACCGCCTGGTGCGTTTCGTTGGCGTGGGTGAATGCGTAGTCGTAGGAGGTTCCATCGATCACGATTCGCACACCATCGGCCCAGTGCGCCACGAGCATTCCAGCATCATCGGTGGTGAGCCCGCCGGGATTGGTGGTTACCTGTACACCGTAGGCCATCGCTCCGCTCTTCTGGTACTCGATGCTGAGCGTTCCCGGGAAGGACCCTTCGTCACCGCGGTCGCTGACCTTCTTGTAGACGACGACCGGAAGGCCGTTCGTGTTGAAGAAGAAGTCGACGTAGGTACCGGGGCGGTCGCCGTCCTCGAAGAGGACGCAGTCCGACACGCCATAGCGCTCGAAGATGGGCCGGAGTTCAGCGACGCTCGTGAAGCGGCGGTTGGTAGCCGCGAGCTGGTAGACCTCACGTGCGAGACTTCGTGCCTTCTCCGCTCCGATGCGGGCGGTGATGGACCGCAGGAGGCCGTACCGCATGCCGTCGTAGACGCCGTTGCTGTTGACCCCGATCGCCCCTTCGCGATCCGCGTTCTTGGTGCGGGTCGAGAACGGAAGCCGCAGGATGCCACGGTTGAGGATTTCGTACGAATCCTGCTGGGCATCAGGCGGCAGAACCTCCTCAGCCTGAGCGGCGATGAACTCGGCGACGAAGCCAGGAAGCCAGTTGTTGTACGTCACCTCCCCCATGAGGAAGTGCACAGCCTCGTGCGTGCCGGAGAACTGGAACATCGGTGCAGAGACCGCGACACGTCCACGCTTGAACCGCGGCTGCATGGTCGTCTCCGCACCAGACATGTTCTCGCTATCCGCGATGACCACCGTCCAGTCGTTGCGGGTGATGGCGGGATCCGCGATGCCGAGGAGCTCGTAGGCCCAGGTGAAGGCACGGCGCACCTGCTCTTCGGAGATGAACGGGTGCTCCACTTCGACGCGGACGCCGAGCTCATCCAGGATGTCGGGGCCTCGCGGAACTTCCTTGGCGGCAGCCGTCTCCTTTGCGGCTTCCGCGTTGAGGGTGACGTCAGGCTTGTCGCAGCTGACCAGCGTCATGCCGAGCATGAGAGACGCAAACAGAGTGCGTGAAGACATAGCAGCGATCTCCGTACCAGTGGGTTTTTGCTTCTGGGATCCAGTAAGCCTATATATAACGCTGGTTGCGGAAAAATGTTGCAGTCGAAGTTGGCATGTGCCAAGGAAAAAGTAGCTGACCTGACCATGTGCGGGTGACAAACCCGCCCGGGGACAAACCGTTTTCTGAAACGAGAGCAAAAACACACTCACCACGACGACACGAGACGTCCAAGGCTGTGCCCAGGCCCATTCCTGAACACACTTTTGGGA
>SBBP01000150.1 GCA_005239655.1 Candidatus Microgenomatus auricola
CAGTACGCCTTCACGGTGCAGAAGGATGGTGTGAAAGCATTTCTTGAAGAAATTAAGCCGATCTTGACCGCACATAAAATGACGGAACAGCAGCTTGTCGACATACGTTCTACTGTCGAACAGGGAAAAGATATTTCTGGAGAAGTCTGGGTTGGGAAAAAGGATTACCAACTCTATCGAGTGAGGATGCTCTACGTCGCTCCAGAGAGTAGCCGATTTTTGCAAGATGTGTTGGTCACCACAACACTGTGGAATCATAATCAGCCCGTAGCGGTTGAGGCTCCAGAAAAAGTGATTCCCTATGCAGAAATCTTGAGTACACTCATTGAAGGAACGATTGCCGACGAGAAAGCAGATCTGCAGAACCGTGGTGTACCGGTGAATGGGGATACCAACACCAATACGAACACAAACACCAACACGAACCGTCAAGAACAACCGTCCGCCAAACGGCTCGATGCCAATGGCGACCAAGATAACGATGGGCTGACCAACGCCGAAGAAGAAACCTACGGCACCGATCACGATGAGCCAGATACGGATGGGGATGGCTACCTCGACGGAGAAGAAGTGGAAAATGGTTACAACCCGTTAGGAGCGGGGAAACTGTAGAACCTCACAGTGTTTCCGGTGAAGGGGCATTAGACGTCTCTTCACTCGGTTCATCCTCGGGCATTGTTGAATCCGTAAACGTCACTGTTATTGTTGCGTTGGACTCCTTTACTTTTGTCGCACCAGAAAACAGCTTGAGCATGAGCGTCTTCGGTTCTGTTTCATTTTTGATGCGCAGAGGGAACACAAATGTTGCCTGTTCCCCAGGAGCGACCGTACTCTCTTCCATAAGAATTTTGCCGAGCACATCAGGCCACGATGTTGCACGCAGAGACGTTGGTTTTTTTCCAGAGGCGCTGTAGATTTTGAGTCGCAGCTGTTTTTTCTTCCATGTGCGCATGCCCGTATTTGTGTACGTCATCGTCACTGATGCAGGCTGCTGCGGATTGAGTGAAAGCGTTGATTCACCGTCAAACTCCGCTTCGTATGGTTCAGTGGTTTCCTTCACGTAGCGTTGTTGCGCTCGCACGCGCACTGAAGGAATGTTAGCCTCCAGTGCACTGCCTGGGCAGAACGTATAATCCAGATCGCGGTGACCCACCACACGAGCAACGTCGCGTCCATGAAATGTTGTTTCCGATTCCGGTTCAAAGCCAAATACCGCGGACTGCACTCCAATCAATCGCGCCAGCGATTTTTCCATCTCGTCGGTTATCGTGTACTCGTTGTAGCAGACGCCAGGCGTTTCCTCAAAGCATCCGAGCAGAACAATGCCCACACTTCCCGGGTTAAAATCCACATCATCCTCGGTGTTCAGTGTGTGGCCGCCAATCACACCGTCGCCACCCTTACGTCCATGGTAAATGTTGCCTGCAGGATCAATGATGTAGTTGTATCCGATGTCACCCCAGCCAAGTACAGCCGCATGCCAGTAGTAGACGGCACGCACTGTTGCGGCCGGGTCATCACCACCGTCTGTTCCTGCCGTGTGGTGAACGATGAACACCTTTGGATCTGCGTATTTGAGCGGCCAGATGATTTCACCATCTTCGTTTTTGCGTAACGATTCATCGGCACCCCACTCTTCCCGTGAGAGTATTCCCAATGGGTTTGCGACGTTTTCCCCAGCAGCCTCTGCGGTTGCAATGCCCTTGAACGGCTGCAAATCGTTTGACGACGGGCGGGTTGAGTCAAGGTAGGTGAAGTCGATATCGTCAACGCGCGGACTCTTTCCCTCTGCGTCGCGACGCAGTGTGATGGTGGCCCAAAATTCCGCAACGTCTTGTACGATGACCGGCTGCGTCACATGCACTCCTTCAGCCGATGGTTGCTTCATGTCATGAGACAGGGGGGGAAGGATGCGATGTTGAGTGGTGCCAGAAGAGTCACGAATGTAGACGTCAAAGCTGACCGACTCTGGGTTTGTCTGTTGCACATCGTGTTCCGTTGTTTCTCCATGCCACTGTACACCAATTGCATTGAATGCAAATTCTGGAGCATACGTTTCAGTGACATATGTTATCTCATCTTGGCCGTCCGGAATGATCAATACATCTGTTCGTGATGCGGTCTTGGACTGCACAGACACGCCGGGTGATGGCTGCTCAGAGGAGAATGAATCAATTGTGACATGCTCAACAGGCATGTGTTGATCCCGAGCGGAAACAGCCAGCATTTCAGTAACGAAAAGAGTGAGTGCCAACACTCCTGCAGATACAAAAAACAGTCTGTTATGACTGAATCGTTGCATTGTGTTTTTGTTTGAGAACTCTTTTAGTATATCATAAAAGAACTCAGTTGTCGATCACCATGAGTACAAAAAGTGTTCACTCTATTTTTTCTGAAGAGAGAACAATCCAGTCACCGCAATAAGCAACCAAAAGAGCAGCGCAAGATCATTTTTGAAATACGGAACGTCAACGAGGCCGTACACAACAAACGCAACGATCACACCAAGTACTGGGAGAGCATGCGTACGTGCAGATTGTCGAAGGGCAACTGTGCGACTCACGAGCCAACCGAGCATCGCAGCAATCCATACCAAACCCGCAAACCCAAGCTCCACCCAAAAATCGAGAAAGAGATTATGCGGGTATTGAAGTAGTTCGACGTGGGACGGCAAGCGGTAGAGATCGTAGACCATCGGGAACGCTCCTAAACCAGCACCGAAGATTGGTTGTGCGCGCAGGAGATTCCATGTGCCGTGCCACAACGCCAGTCGCACATCGCCAGAGGCATCGTGAAAAAGCAAAATGTCGCGTGTCGGTTCAAACGCAAATGCTGCAGTCGAAAGAACAATCGCAGCAACACAGGCGTGCCAACGAAAACGGGTAAACAACAACAGTACGAATGTTGCTGCTGCAATGGCGATGACCGCACCATCAGCGCGAGCAGAGAATATCGCTGCAACACTCAGCACAACAACAGCGCACAGTGCAGCGGTGACTCGAAGCGATCGTTTTTCCCAAAACAAGAGTACGCCGACACACAGGCTGACGATCGGAGCAAGATACAGACCAACGGCATTGGGGAAACCGTACACTCCAGTCGAACGGCGACCAGGCCATGCATTCCATGGATCGGGGATGGCCCATCCTGTTGCATACTGCACCAACGCGATGAGTGCAATGACGGCGGCGCTGAATGCCAACGCCCAAAACACGCGCTGGATATCGTGTTGTGTTTTAAGGCTTGCCAAACACACCACGGCAAACAGAACCGGTTCAACGAGGTAGGCTTTGAAAATGCCGATACCCGCGTGCAGGTCAGGCGTTGCCAACAGACTGAGCACACCAATGCAGATCAATACCAAGCCTGAGGCAATAACAAAACGCTGCGAACGGTTTTGTCGCAGTTCCGCGATCCACTCTCGCCATTCGCCAAAGAAAATCACACGCACACAAAAGACGGCAAACAGTGTAAGGATCAACCCTTCGAGCATTGTTGCGGGGATTCCGGCAACAGTTGTGCGGACAACATATGTCGGCAATAGCGCTACCACAACCGCAATGGCCCACGGGCGACTGCGCCATGCGATCACGACAAGCGCAGCACAGGCAATGGTGATGATGATCGTGTTCATGTCGTTTTCGTATTCGTATTCGGATGCAACGCAAGATTTTGCAGCGCAACCAAGAACCCAATCGTAAACCAAATATGCACAATGTAGAGAATGGAGAAGGTGTTGTACTGCACCAGTATCGCGATGAATCCCGCGAGGACACCGCCAAGGATAGCTTTCACAGAGGGATCGCGTGCGCGCATCAGTGCTTTAATCGATCGCACAATCACCATCGCAAAGATGACGAGCATCGCGGCCAAACCCGCGATGCCATTTTCTGCAAGCAGTTCAAGATATTCATTATTCACAATATTCCAACCATGTGTCGGCACGACAAATGGATGGTGACTGGCGTATGGCCCAAAGCTGCCCGATCCAATGCCGACCAGAGGATGATCCAACCATGCGCGTTCCGCAATGCTAAACATTTCGACACGTTCACTGTATGATGCGCCGCCGAACACATTCGTCACGTGCGAAACAAACTGTGTCGAAAGGGTGTCGAAACCGAAAAAACGCACTGCAATGATGGCCGTCAACAGCAACGCGGTTGCTCCATAGAACAGATTGCGCCAGGTGAACAAACGAAAGAAGTGGATGCACAACAGCACGACGATCGCTGCCGCAAACGCAATATACCCTCCGCGCGCAACCGTGAGAACGAGATTCAGCACGCCTAAACCAATCAGTGAAAGCTGTGTGAATGTGCTGAATGTTCGGTCGCGCATCAGGAAGAGTGAGCACAACACGGACAGCGGCATGAGTAAATAGTTTGCAAAATAGAGAGGCTCCAGTGCTGTGGACTGGACACGCGGAAAACCCAAGACATCCTTGGTGTAGAGTTCGCGCAACCCAGTGAGTTCTGGCGGTAGCCCAACCCAGTCGCCCGCAAACTGGTACAATCCAAATACAGTCACAAGAAAGAATGATGCAAAAAACCAGCGCAAGAGACGCTGCACCTGTTCGGGCGTACGAATCAACAACGGAACAACAACAGAAATCATGCACGTAAAGATGGTAAAGAGGAACACCATCACCGAACGTTCGAGGTTGGGCGCATTGAACAGACCAAACAATCCCACAAGAAAAAAGAGGAGCAACGGGATGAGGGTTGGTATTCGTGGCAGCGACAGACGTCTGCTCAACGGTAGTGTGCAAAACACCGCAGCCATCGTAATGAGTGCGGTCACTTGCGACAGACGAACGGTGATGCCTGCAATGTCATATGACCCCAGTCGCTCAAACGGAATGAAGAACGCAAGCAACAACACACCTAAAAACGGCTTGCGGAAAATAATCATTGCGAGCCCGATGGCGCACACCCCTCCAAGGAGGTAGACAGGGGAAACACGCATGCTCAAGAAACCCACCAGTGCAATCAGACCACCGAGCAGTGGAATCGACAGCGCCGCAGCGCGTGATGGCATTCGCATGTTCATACAAAAACTTTTTTGAAGACGTCGAGTGTCGCTTCTGCAGTTTTTTTCCAGGAAAATTCTTTTGCACGCTCAACCGAACGCTGCTGCATCTGCGTTCGACGTTCCATATCCGTAAACAGCATATCCATTCGTGCGCGGATTTCAGAAACGTTGTGCGGGTCAAAGAGCATACCCGCATCACCGACGACTTCGGGCAAAGAGGAATTCTGCGAAACGACAACTGGCGCGCCACACGACATCGCCTCGAGTGCAGGAAGGCCAAACCCTTCATAGAGCGAAGGCATGACAAAAAAGAGGCACGCGTTATAAAGCGCAACAAGTTGTTCCTCCGAGCAGTAATCGATAGACTGCACTGCTCCATGCAAGCGGTAGCGCTGAATTTTTTCGGTGATACCTTCCGTTCGCCATCCTTCTTTCCCAACAATCACCAGTGTGACATCGCCGCGGCTCGAGTGGGCAAACGCTTCAAGCAAGCGCTCGTAGTTTTTTCGCGGTTCACGAGTGCCAACGGAAAGAATGAATGGAGTGTTGACGTGTAGCTCACGCAACCGCGCTTCGATCCAGGTCGTATCATCAACCACACGAAATGCATCACCGGCAGCCAACGGAATCACCTGCAAGCGATCTTCAGGAATGCGCAGGTGTTCAATGATGTCGCCTTTGGTTTGTTCAGAAATGCACAACAACTGTTGAGCACGACGCATCGACTGCGGTAACAGTTTTGACCAATACCATCGCGCGGCGGCAGAAAATTGTTCTGGATAGAGTACGCCGTAGATATCGTGTGTCGTCATGACGATGGGTTTGTTGAAGTGTGGTGCAGAGAATGCGGGCACGAACAAACCGTCGATGTGCTTCGTTGCAGCGACAAGCGGCAACCCCACTTGATCCCATAGGATGCGCTGCGGTGTGCGTAGATTTTTTTTGATTGTGGTGATTGGCACCCATTCGTAGTCACTTGGCAGTTGTTCGAGTGCGCCATGCAAGCGTTCAACATACCAGCCTAAGCCGCTTTTTTGGCCAACGGTTGCCGCACGGTCAATACCAATCCGGAGTAGTCTAGACATGAGAGCGAAGGCGAAACAACTCTTTGATCTCAGACAGCCGGAGTGCACGCAGGAAGAGTAGCAGGCCAACATAGACAGCTACCCCGGTGGGAACGAACACCACTAAATGACTTGCGGCTTGCCAGCTTTCCGACCAGCTGCTCAACAGTCGATCCAACCCTCCGGCGATCAGTGGCAAGAGCGCCCAGAGTACGACAGACATGCCTGCAGCTGCGAGCAGTGATTTCGCCATCATCAGCATACGCAAACGAATACGAGCGGCACGAAGGACCACAGCAATACTGATGAGCAACACGGTGAGCTCCGAGTAGACCGTGACCCATGCCGCGCCAATGATGGAAAAACGAGGAACGGCAAACAGATAGAGGACAACAGCAGTGAACGCGACAAAACCGTAACCCCACATCATCGTCCGTTGGCGATTCACCGCAACGACAAGATACCCAAACAGCGTTGCGATGAAAATAACCGCAGCCGCAAGAATCAAAATGCGCAGCACCTGTGTCGAGTTGGTAAAGTCGTCTCCAGCAATGACCTGCATGATCTGTGGCGCAAGCGCAAGCGTGCCGCCAATCAGTGGCAGTGCAATCAACACCAGCGCGTCAAATGACTTTTGGACGATATCTTGAAAGCGCGGGATATTTTTTTCTTGCCATGCCTTGGTCAAAATAGGAAGCGCCAAGCCAACGAACATCGCCGGGAATGTAATCAGCACCTCGAGGATTTTGTATGGCGCTCCGTACCACCCGATCGCTGATTCGCTCACCCGGAAAAACGTCAAAAAAATGATGTCGCCCTTAAAATACATTTGCACAAACACGATCGACAGGGCAATCGGCCAGGTCTCGCGAAGGATATCATTGACCAGGGCGCGGTCCCAGGCGAAGCGTACACGGATGTATCGTCGAGACGCGAGAAAAAGGATCAGACAATTCACGCCACTGGAAATCACCATGGTGAGCAGTACGGCGTGCAATCCAAAACCCAACCAGACAACGACCGCAGTGGAAAGGAGCAAAGCAATTTTTCCGACAAACTCACCGAGCGCAATCCAATCCGACCGCAGTTGTTTTTGGAAGACCACTGACAGCAGTTGGTTCAAAGAGATGAAAAAGAAAAACCCGAGTGCGAGGATCATCCCCGCGACGAGGTCGCTGGAGTAGAGCGGACGAAATTGGTTGATGAGCAGAGCGACAAGCGGCGCGCTCCCGAGGAACACAATACCCGATAGAACGCGCAGTGTAAAAATTGTGTTCACGACTGGTGATGACTGAGCCTCAATGGAGCTCATGCGCTTGACCAAGGTGATGTACAGCCCAAAGTCCATCAGCGTTCCAAAAATTTGGAGGAAGCCCATGATGGCCGTGTACTGCCCAAAACCACCGTCGCCGAGCAAGCGAAAGACCATCCCGGCGGCAATCAAGGAAAGAATTGTGCCAAGGAATTTTCCTACAGTCTGAATAGCGGTGTTCTGCGCAATTTTTCGACGAAGTTCCATGTGTTGGAGGCAATGAAAATCGCGTCGATCGTACCATTTTTGTGCGCAAGAGTCAATCGCAGATACATTGACTGGAGGCCAAATTTTTGCTAGAATAACAGCGATGAAGAAAGCAATTTTTGCTGTCTTCGTTGCGCTGTCTATCTTGGGTACGACCACCGCAGCGCAAGCACGCACCTATACGATTCGAGCAGCGCCAAACCCAACGATGCGCGTGATGATTGGCGAGGCTTCCGATATCAACCGTTTCACTGCAAACGGTGATTTTGTTGTCGAAAATACCAAAGGCAAACGGTTTTTTGAACTGACTCCAGAAGATACCGTGAAAGTACGTTATCGTGATGGAAAATATCTCATCTGGTTTCGTGATGAATACCGCACATCCAAGACTCCCGTACGCATTACGCCGACGATGCACAAAGATGTTGTCGAAGTGAAAACGTATGAAAATCGTCCGGTGTGGAATTCGGAGTTGAACGATAATATCTTTTTTGGAACGATCGAAGTGGTCTACTCCGAACAGTCCGCACAGCTTCTCCTCGTGAATGACGTTGGCATTGAACGGTACATACGAGGGATCGCTGAAGCTGGCAACGAGAACGATCCGGATTATTTGCAGGCACTTCTCACTGCAGCACGAACCTACGCGTGGTTCAACATCAGCTACCCTACCAAACACGCCGGCGAACCGTACATTCTGAATGCTACTGACGGCGATCAGGTCTATCGCGGCGCAGGATTTACTCTCCGCGCACCAAACATTGTTGCAGCCCAAAAGGCCACCGCTCGCCAGGTGATCACCTACGAAGGCGAGGTGATTATTGCGCCGTACTTCTCACGGTCCGATGGCCGCACGCGCTCATGGTCTGAAGTCTGGTACGGGGACTACCCGTGGGCGGTATCGGTTGAGGATCCGTGCTGCACCGCAGAGACGTTGAGCGGACACGGTGTTGGTTTGAGCGCCACCGGTGCCGTGTACTTTGCTGCGGAAGGAATGCTCTGGCAAGATATCCTCAAGTACTACTACACCGGCGTCGAAATTGAGAGTGGGTATTAAACAATCAACATCGCGTCCCCAAAGCTGTAAAAACGGTAACGCTCGCGAACCGCTTCTTCGTATGCGCGCAGCACAAACTCCCGTCCCGCAAACGCTGCGACAAGCATCAACAGTGTTGAGCGCGGCAAGTGGAAGTTTGTGATCAGTCCGTCAATGCACTGAAAACGGTAACCAGGAGTAATGAACAGATTTGTCCAGTGTTTGCCGGCGTGGAGCACTCCGTCCCTCATGAACGATTCGAGTGTGCGTGCAGTCGTGGTTCCAACGGCAAACACTCGCCGTCCATCTGTGCGTGCACGGTTCACCGCATCCGCAGTCGACTGTGGCACAGAGGCGTGTTCGGCATGCATCTGATGTTTGGCAGTGTCATCAACCTTGACTGGAGCAAATGTGCCAACCCCAACGTGCAACGTCACATCCCGCACATCGACGCCAGCATCTCGAATTGCGTTAAGTAACTCCGGAGTAAAATGCAAACCAGCAGTCGGTGCTGCGACAGAGCCGCGCTGTGTGGCGTAGATGGTTTGATAGCGTTGTCGCAACTCATCCTCCTCCATCCCATGCTGTGTGATGTAGGGTGGGAGCGGCGTATGGCCAATACGTTCAAGCAAAGCATCAAACGCACCGCCCTGCACTGAGAATTGTACTTCCCATGTCTCGGGCGTGACATGCTCGCCAACCGTTCCAAACAACGCCACTCCAGGAGAGGAAAAATCAATACACACACCTGGCCTAATCCGCGAACCGCCAAGCAGCACCTCCCAGGTATCAGCCCGAACAACATGTAACAACAAGCACTCCACGCGCCCGCCGGTTTTTATTTTTTTTCCGTAGAGTCGCGCCGGCAGCACTTTGGATGTATTCAGCACCAAAACATCGCCTGCACGCAAAAACGAAGGCAAGTCCAAAAAACGATGATGAGCGATGGTCTGCCCGGTTCGGTCCAACACCATCATGCGCGACTGATCACGTCGACCAGCGACAGGCGTTTGCGCGACGAGTTCCGGGGGAAGTGTAAACGAAAAATCCTCCGTTTTCATTGATGCATGGAGTGCGGTTGCTGCCCATCCATGTGATGTCGGTACTCTTCGCCCTGACGAATTTTTTCAAACTCCGTACTCTTGGCAACACGATCATGCACCTGCAGAATCGTGCGTGCGACCTCTGCAGGATGGGGAATTTCTTCAAAGATAAAACGTTGCGCTTCGCCTGCAGTTTGAACGTGCACCTGGCCAAAATGAAGGAACGTTTGAATTTTCCCTTTCATTTCCGAGGTGACATCCTGGACGCGGCCGATGTTCACC
>SBBP01000093.1 GCA_005239655.1 Candidatus Microgenomatus auricola
AAGGAGCACAAGAAAAATTTGTGCGAAGTCTGCAAGAACCGTTTACTAAAAAATCCATTGCGCGTGTTGGACTGCAAAGAAGAAGCCTGCCGCTTGATCACTGCTGAGGCTCCACAAACCGTTGACCATCTCTGTGAGGGATGTCGCGAACATTTCATGAAAGTGCTCGAATACCTCGACGAAGGTGATATTGCGTATCGATTGCAACCACGATTGGTGCGCGGACTGGATTACTATTCGCGAACCACCTTTGAGTTCATCGTCAAAAGCGATGAATCAGAAGTCAGCCCAACGGCCCTCATCGGCGGCGGGCGTTACGACTATTTGGTTGCGGACCTTGGCGGTGCAGGTGAAACGCCGGCTGTCGGCATGGCAATGGGAGTGGAACGGGTGATCCTCGCGATTAAAGAAGCCAACATCGCTGTATCGCCGGCTCCAAAACCCGATGTCTTCCTTGCACAGATCGGTGAGACCGCACGCAAGCGCGCGTTACGCATGTTTGAAGAGTTGCGAAAAGCCGGCATCGCCGTTTCAGCGAATATCAGCAAGAACGGCTTATCCGACCAGTTGTCGTTGGCAAACCGTGCGCAGGCAAAAATCACCTTAATCCTGGGCCAAAAAGAGATGATCGATAATACGATCATTGTTCGTGACATGGAAAATGGCTCCCAAGAAACCATTGTGCAAGATAAATTGGTCGAAACACTCAAGAAACGAATCGAAGAACCCAACTAACCACACCTATGGACGACTGCATTTTTTGTAAAATCATCAGCAAACAGGCGGAAAGCCAAATGGTCTTTGAAGATACAGAGATGATCGCCTTCAAAGACATTCGTCCGAAGGCCCCTGTTCATATTCTTATTGTTCCGAAGCAACATTTTTCTGATCTGAATGCCGCGACAGAGAACGACACAACGCTACTCGGGAAGATGATGCTGCGCGCTGCGGCGATTGCAAAAGCAAACGGGATCGATCAGTCGGGGTACAAAGTGGTGAGCAACACCGGTGATGATGGCGGTCAGATCATCCATCATTTTCATTTGCATGTCGTTGGTGGCGAGCCAGTGAAGGTGAGCGTGTAACTCAAAAAAAACCGACGTTGACATTGATGCTACAGAAGTGGTATAGTGTTGACGTAACTAATGTAACGTAGAAAGGAGTAGAGTGTTTTGTGATTAACGTAGAGAAGAAGGAAGGCGAATCCAATGATAGCCTCATGCGTCGGTTCACTCGGAAGATCCAGTCGAGTGGAGTCCTAATCCGTAAAAAGAAGGGACAGTACCGCATGAAAGATCCAAACAAGCGAGCGCGCCGCATTTCGGCAATTCGCCGCACGAAATCGCAGCAAGAACGGGCATACCTCATTAAAATCGGGAAGCTCGAAGAAACCCCACGCTTTGGACCGCGTAAAAAACTCAAGAAAAATTAAATCATGTCATTACACGAACGTCTTCTCGCCGATTTGGTGCAAGCCATGAAAGAGAAGAACGCCCAGAAGTTGGCTGTTTTGCGTATGGTGAAGGCCGCACTGGTGTTAGTGGTGAAAGAGAAGCCAAAAGGAAGCAGTGAAGTGCTCAGTGATGAGGACGTGGTTGCCGTGTTGAAACGTGAAGCGAAAAAACGCAAAGAATCTGCTCAGGCGTTTGCAGCGGGCAACCGCCAGGATTTGAGCGACAACGAACATGCTGAATTGGCAATTATTGAAACCTATCTGCCGGCGCAGATGTCTGAAGATGCAATTCGACAAGTCGTTCAAAGTGTCATTGCCGAAAAAGGAAAAAGCAACTTTGGTGCGGTGATGGGAGCAGTGATGCAGAAACTCCAGAGTCAGGCCGATGGTGCAGTGGTACGCAACGTTGTGAATCAGTGTATGAACGCACAGCAATCTCCATGAGTCGTTTTGCCACCCAATTCATGGAAAACGTACGAACAGCTGCATGGAAACTGGTTGTTTTCGTCAGCTGTTTTCTGTTTGCAACACCAGCGGGCGCGCAGGTGCGCACCAGTTTTGAAGGGCTTTCACTCAGCAGCAAAAGCCCAGAGGAGATCGTACTGAATCTCCTCAGTTGGTTTTTAGGAATTTTAGCACTCCTTGCGGTTGTTTTGGTGTTGTACGGCGGTTTTTTGTGGATGTTCTCACAAGGAAACGAGGAAAAAATCGAAAAAGCAAAATTGATTCTCAAGAACGCATTGATCGGCTTGGCGATAATCCTTTCCGCATGGGGCATTGTGCTCTACTTGATTGCTGTGCTCACGGGAGCAACAGGCGGTGGAACAAATACAAACGACAGTTCAGGTGGATGCACGGGGTGCGGAGTGCCAGGCGGCGGTTCCAGTTTTTATGTCTTGTCCACAAACCCCGAAGCCGGAGAAACTGGCGTCTACCTCTGTACCGATGTGACTGTGCGGTTTAGTGATAACGTCGACCAGGGCAGTGTCACTGACGAGACATGGTACCTCCAAGTGTACAATGGTGCTGCTGCCGGAGCCGCATGTACAGCCAATAACAGTTGTGCTTCTGGGTTGTGTACGGCTGGCGCCTGTGACGGCGAACACGTGTCTGGAGAAGCAGGATTTGGTCCAGGGGATTCCACTTCCTATATTAACTTTGTTCCAGATGTCGACCTCGAACAAAACACCATTTACGAAGCAGTGATCTCGGGCGGTACCAGCGGTGTGTTGAGTGAAGATACGAGCGATGACGGCATTGATGATCGCTTGGCGATGTCATCCTCGTACACGTTCACCTTTACCACAGGTACCGAAACCGACACCATTCCGCCAACGGTTCAAGAAAATTCCAGCTCACCGTTTCCCGCAGATGGTGAAACCGATGTGTGCACGAACACCGTCATCAACTTCGATTTCTCTGAAGCCATGCGTATTACCACCTTCGATGATGAAACATCGTACGTTGTTGATAGTGCGGGCACATCGGATGCGCCGGTTGCTCCGGATTGGTCGGATACTGTTGGCCTCGATGGTTGGACATTTGGTGGAGATTTCGATTACGCACAAGTTCGCCCGGCAAGCGCATTGGACAGCTTCGCGCTCTATAGTCCGCGGCTCTACGGAGGTGACGCTAGTAGCGACTTTGATGGCGCACTGACCGACTCGTGTGGCAACCCACTCGATGGCGACGCCGACGGCGCTTCAGAAGGGTCAACTGTCGATAACTACTACGGTTATGATGCTGATGCCGGAGAAACCGAAGACCCGATTACGTGGGAAACCGGAGAAAATGCCGAATGTACACCAGTGGTTGAATCCGTCACGCCAGGATATGACTACTACGGAGAATATGCCGGTTTACGAGACGGTGAAGAATGCACACAAAATTCCGACTGTGCGTCTGGAGTGTGCACCAGTGGTTCCTGTGAGGGATTCGGCGCGACAACATTGACGTTGAGCGGACTCTACCTTGCTCCGCACCCTGAAGTGAGCATGGAAGGGAGCGTCATCTGGGCATCCGAAGATTTCAATACCTGCTTTAACCAGGAGCATTTAGGCAATGTCACCACAGACACGAGCAAAGGCGATCAATGTTTGGATGATGATCTACAGTCGACGACAGAAGTGGTCATGCGCACACCAGTTGGCGCAGCCGATACCGCGGTTTCCGTCACTGTCGCTGGTGAAACCAGTGAAGCATCCACAGATGAAGTCGATATTTTGAGTCCCTACATCGCAACGATCGACCCCGATGAAGGTGCCGTTGGCCAGTACATTACTGTAAGCGGCGAAAACTACGGCGATGATCAGGGTGGTGGTACTGTGACCATGCGATCGGCCGATGGAACGCGAACATCCACACTCGCATTGCCAGATGCGTGCGGCGATGTGTGGGCAGATGGTCAGATTGTCGTGATCGCACCAGACACGTACACCAACACCGAGGACGGTTCAACGGGAAGTTGGATTGCAGGTGATATCGCCTATGTTCAAGTGCGCAATGACGACGGCCGCTACTCCGATTTGCAGCAATTTACTTTCACCGATACGCTCGGACCAAACCTGTGTGCGATTGTTGATGATTGTGATAACTCTGGCAGTGCCGATTTCTACCTGACGGGCGATCATTTTGGTGAGGAGCAAGGGAGCGATGTCGTGGCATTTGCGCTCAGTGACGGGAGTGGATATAACGCCACGATTGCGTCCGGCGGGTGGTCGGACACGCAAATCGACGGTACGACATCCTCGTCGATGAGTCAGGATGCGTACTCAGTTTCGGTCTACGATGCGGACACGGGTTTGAGCAGCAACAGTTTGGACTACGATATTCCGTGCAGCAGCGGACCGGAAGTGGTATCGATGAGCAGTTGCGACCAGAGTAATGATGTCTATCCAGTGCCGAACCCACGACCAGATTCAACAGACGCCTGTATCAACGCTTCCATTGGCGTGCTATTCACGCAAGAGATGGATCAGAGCACATTTACGGACTCTACCGTGTACCTGCAGCAGTATAACTCAGGCGATACGTTTGATAGCAGCTTCACCCCGTTAAGCGTTGGTGGTCATTTTCAAACCACGGACTGGTCTTATACCTACGGTAGCGATACTTACTACGGCTTTCAGTACAATATCGACCAAACAGCAGTCGATGAAGATCAAAACGGCGTTGCAGACGGTGATACAACGGCGTACTTGCAGCCAAACACATGGTACCAGCTGACAATCACCACAGGGGTTTCGAATGCCGATGGCGTCGGTCTGGCGAGCACCTACACCATGCAGTTCAAGACAGATGATACAGAGGAACTCTGCACCGTATCAACAATTGACCTCGCGCCAAATTCGTCCACGCAAAACGAATACTGGGATACGGACCTGAGCGATATTGCGCGCGAATCTTACACCGGAACGCCGTATGATGCCGAGTGTCGGTTGCTCGATGCGGATTCGTATTCCTGGGAGTGGGCGATTGATGATTCCGACGTCGGAGACTTTGGTACTGGACCAGGGAGTTCCAGTTCGCAAAATGTGTACGTCGGCGGCAAC